>MFAZ01000001.1:0-673 GCA_001776335.1 Candidatus Curtissbacteria bacterium RIFCSPHIGHO2_01_FULL_41_11
CCTCAAAGAAAGCGCGTCGAGCTCCTTTTTTAAATTTTCAAAACCTTCACGCGTAAGCTTCAACTCAATTGGCTTTTTCATAAACTGATTTACTTTGAATCTTTGGGCACAAACTCCAAGGCAAGCGAGTTAATACAATACCTCAGACCGGTTGGTTTGGGCCCGTCATTGAAAACGTGGCCCAGGTGTGAACCGCACTTTTTGCATTGAACTTCCGTTCTCTGTATTCCCAAAGAATTGTCATCTTCCAGTCTAACGTTTTCGGAGGCCACTGTATCCCAAAAACTTGGCCAACCTGTTTGCGAATCAAACTTTGTATGCGAATTAAATAGTTTGCTGCCGCACACCGCGCAAATATACATACCCGTGTCATGATTGTTTGTGTACTTACCGCTAAACGGCGGCTCCGTTCCCTTCAAAAAACAGACGTTGTATTGCTCTGGCGTCAGCTTCTTCTTCATCTCTTCTATCTGCTTTGCATCAGCCATACGAAATATTATACCTTGGTGGTTAATTTATAGTAACTGGTTTTTGTCTTGCCGAACTTGGAAAGTATGCCTTTTCTAACCAAAGACGCCAAGAGTGCATGCGCTTGTTGCCTTGTCACCCCCAAAGTCAGAACAACGTCGCTCGTTTTGACAGCTTTTTTGTCCAGAACAATCTGAATAACATC
>MFAZ01000001.1:699-13658 GCA_001776335.1 Candidatus Curtissbacteria bacterium RIFCSPHIGHO2_01_FULL_41_11
TTTTCTCGCCCGTAACTTCGTCAACATTCTTCTTTGAAAGTTTATTTATTCTGGCAAGAGCACCCTGAAGCGAAAAAGCAATTCCCTCCAAAAAATACTCAAGCCAAACGGTTCTGTCACCCTCGTCCGCGCTATGCAACGTATCCGAATACTGCTGCCTGTCAATGTCGTAATAATCGTCCATAATAAAATAGCGGACAACTTCATATTGCTTCAAAAGAAGAAAATATGCAGTCATAATTCGCGCCAATCGCCCGTTTCCATCATAAAACGGGTGGATATAGGCAAGCTGGTGATGCAAAATACCGGCCCGGATCAGTGGGTGATATTCTTCCTGTTTGTTAACCCAGCTATAAAGATCTTCGATTGCGCGCCTGATCTCATCTGCGGTGTGAAACGGGGGAGTGTGCTTGACAACAATTTCATCAGTCGTCTTATGTCCGATGAACACTTCACCTTCCCGAAACTTGCCAACTTCCCGGTATAAACCCTCCATCAACTCTTTGTGTAACCTCAGCGTCAAATCGACTGACATCGCCTCATGCGCCTTAGCCAGAACATTAATTTTATTTAAGACTGCAAAGTAGTTTTTTACTTCTTTCTCGCTTTTTGTAGTAGGAATTTGATCACCGAGGACTATATTGGTAACATCCCGGGGTGAAAGTGGATTACCCTCTATGCTTGTAGAATGATGGGTAGCCAGAATCTGGTTTTCCTGGGAAAGCGAAAGCGCCAAAGACGGCACAAGTTCCTTCTCTATGAGCGACCCGTAAAGCCTCTCAATTGTGCCCAGAGTATTGACGATTTTGGGGGTAAAAGTAAACTTAGGCTCGAACATTTAGCCTCATTATACATAAATTTGGCATAATTGTCAAGCTAATTGTAAAGTTATTTGTAAGGTATTTGCTTACCCTTACCAAAACTATCTTGGTATAGCTTTCACAATTGGTTCAAAAAAAGGAGGAAAAACCATCAGAAAAAAGACGATTGCGGAAATTATAAGTGCTAAAGTGGCAAACGAGGTATTTTTAATCTTGAGCTGTCTAAAAAGTAGAAAAGCCGCTAAATATACGCAAATAGATGCCAGAAATAGTCCTAAAAGCGGCCCAACGGGCTCGTAAAAATTCAGCTTTTCGGAAACAGGGGGATACGTTGCTTTAAGAATATTCAATATCACGAAAAAGATTAGAGAGCAGGCTCCGGCGAGTTGAATAGCGTTGATTTTCCAAAAAATCTGATTTTCCATACTTATATTACTTTTTAAAGAGGTGCGGTTTTGGTTACTAAAACTGCCTCTGCTGCAACAACTAAAACAAATATCAAAGAAAGTATAATTGAAACAATAATAGAAATTCTTGGCCATTTGAGACTTTGCTCAGTAAATGATGCATTTTTCAAGGTTCTGACAATATAAAGGGCACACAGAATTAAAATTGGCGGCGCAAATGCTAAAAACTCCTTATGCTCAAAGACAGTAGTGTGCAGCCAGGCAGTGGATTCGGACGCCCTGAGAATGCTCCTTGGACCGCCTGGAGCGCGGTAAGAGATGTAAATTACAAGGCCTGCAATATCAAGAAGCACCAAATCCAAAAAAAGAGCAAACAAAACAGCACCCAGCCACCTCAGCGCCGAACTGATTTTTAAAGCCACAAAAAATAGAACTATAGCAGCACCAAAGAGTATTAAAGAAATCATCGCCAGCAAACCGTGAAAATCTGCCAACTTGCTGACAAGAGACAAAGCACCTATCTGCCCGAAAAATTCAAAAAGCTCTTTCATAATTTTAATTGATATTACCAGTTTGTCCTAATGTGTTCCATAGCGTATTTCAAATTGCCGCCCACTTTTTTCCCCGGGTTAAAAATATTGTCCGGGTCGAAAATCGCTTTAGTCCTTTCAAATAGCTTAACGATCCCATCCCCGTACATTTGGGCAAGATAAGGAGTCCGTATAAGACCATCGTTGTGCTCACCGGTTATTGAACCGTGGTATTTTGCAATAATCTCATACACCTGGTTTGAAATTACGGGTATAGCAGCACGCACATTTGGATTTTTAATGTCAGCCAAAGGAATAATATGGAAATTTCCGTCTCCTACGTGGCCTGCAACAGTAAAAATAAACTCAGGGTGTGCCTTTAAAATATTAGTAACTTTCTCGACTACTTCGCCCGCAAATTCGGGTTTGACCACAAAGTCGTCGATAAACGGCGCGGTATGCTTATCACGTATTTTCTTTCGCAAAAGATTGAAACTTTCCCGTCTCACAAGCCAGTATTTCTGTTCTCGACCCTCCTCTGCAACCTGTGTTTGGGGATGAAACGGTTTAAGTCTCTCCCGAAGCTTGGCAACTTTTTCCTCAACTTCATGCAAATCGTCACTCGTAAAATCTACCTGCAAAATGAGCTTTGGAAGTTTTCTACCTGTAAACAGAGAAAAAAATGCAGGGAAGAAAGCGAAGGTTGCCTTAATCATTCCAAGCAGTCCCAATTGCTTGGAAAATTCAGGAAAATAACGCAAGGCTAGTTTCAGTGTGTTATCGTCATACGATTCAAAACTTTCGGGTTCAAGCGCTATAACTTCTTTAATAATTTGCCCGAGATGGGATAAATCATGAAGAAAAATAACCAGCATATCGCGATGTTTGTGTACAGGAACCAGCTCCAAGTCTCCTTCAAGAAATAATCCTAAAGTTCCTTGTGCACCTACCCACAATCTGGTTAAGTCAAATATACCTTTCTCCTTGTTGTAAACGTTCCACAGAAAATACCCGGCGGAATTTTTAGAAACTTCAGGTTTTGCGCGCGCTATCTCTTCATAATTTTCAACAATTAGCTTGTACATTTCTCTATAAATTTCCCCCTCAAAATCATCCTGTCGCATCTTTTTTTTCAACTGGGCTTCCGAAAGAGGCTTAAACTCATAGGTTTTACCATCCGCCAATACTGCCTTAATACGCCTGACGTAGTTCTCTGTCGTACCGTACTTGAACGATTTTTCTCCTCCGCTGTTGTTGTTAAATATTCCACCCATTGCGCAGATTTCCCTCGAAGCGGGATATGAAGGAAATATTAAATTATGCCGAAGGGTTTCAACTTCAAAGTCCCTGTAAAAAACACCCGGCTCTGTTGTTGCAATATTTCGATTTACCGTAGGAGTCTTATTAAAATAGCGGGTGAAAACAACAATAATTCCTTCTCCAAGCGCACCGCCACCCATATCTGTCCCTGCGGATCTTCCGACAAGTGTCAACCAAGGGTACTTTTTCTTATTTTTTTTTACGAAGGAAACTAAAGATTCGACATCTTTTGCATTTTTGGGGAAAACAACAACCTCGGGTTTTACCTCAAAAAGAGACGCGTCATGACTATAGTCCAAAAGCACTTTGGGGTCATACTCAACATCACCCTCTATCAATTTTTTAAGCTCATCAATCAGCACTTGCTCCATTATTTTCGTAAAATAACTTTTTTAACTGCCGCAACTATTGCCTCTTTACCCAATCCATACTTTTCAATTAGTTCCTGCGGTTTACCGGACTCGGCAAAAGTGTTTCGTAGGCCGATAAACTCCATCGGCGCGGGCATATGCCCGGCAAGCAACTCTGCAATTGCTCCGCCCAGTCCGCCCTCAATCTGGTGATCCTCAACACAAACCACAGCTCCTGCCTCTTTCACCAAATTCAAAACAGCCTCAACATCCAACGGTTTAATGGTAGGAACATTAACAACTGTAACTCCGGTCCCCTCACCCTCAAGCTCGCCTGCCGCAAGTAATGCTTGATAAAGCAAGTGTCCCGTCCCAAAAATTACAGCCTTTGGGCTTTCACTCTGAAAGTATTTGTAAACTTTCCCGACTTCAAACGGGGTATCGGTGGTCGTTATAACAGAAGTTTTGTCTCTGGTAAATCTTAAATATACCGGTCCATTCAGACTGCAAGCAGCAATTGTTGCCTTTTGCGCTTGATGGCTGTCGCATGGAACAATAACCGAAACCTTGGGCAGTGTACGCATAAGCGCTATATCCTCCGTCGCCTGGTGAGTTGCACCGTCAGGTCCGGTTACGATACCACTGTGATGGCCGGCGATCTTGACATTTGCCTGGTTGTAAACAATAGTCGTTCGAATGGTTTCCCAGTTTTTACCGGGCGAAAAAGTTGCATAAGATGAAATAAAAGGGACTTTCCCGGAAATGGCAAGGCCCGCCGCAATTGCCGCCATGTTCTGCTCGGCAACACCAACTTCAAAATAACGTTCGGGAAATTTTTTGGCAAAGCCTTCTACTTTAGTCGATTCGGTAAGGTCCGCACAAAGGGCAACGACGTTGGGGTTTTTCTCCCCAAGCTCAACCAAACCCTCGCCGTAACCTTCTCGGGTGGCCATTTGCTCGACATCTTCATCAAAAACTTTTTCGTTTAATTTCAACTCCGGGTTCAACATGTCAAATGTCAATTGTCAACTTTCGACTATGCTCAAGTTGACCCTGAGCTTGTCGAAGGGTCAATTGTTCCTCATTGATGTTCACTTTCTATTTTTCCCTGCAGTGTTCTTAGCTCATCCAGAGCCTTTTTTGCTTCTTCCGCGTTTGGCGGTTTACCGTGCCATTCAAACTTATTTTCCATAAAATCAACGCCGCGGCCGGGTATCGTATGCGCAATTACAACCGAAGGTCTCTGGTGAACCGCAACAGCCTCACGAATCGTATCCACAAACATTTTTATGTTATGCCCGTCTGCCTCAAAAACCTCCCAATTAAAAGCTTCGTATTTTGCACGCAGCGACTCAAGGGGCATGACATCTTCGGTAAACCCGTCTATTTGGATGTTGTTCCTGTCTACTACTACAGTCAGGTTATCGAGCTTATTGCGGGCGGCAAACATCGCAGCCTCCCAAGTATTGCCTTCCTGATGTTCGCCGTCTGAGGTTAGGCAATAAATTCGGTGCGGCGCTCCGTCCAATTTCGCAGCCAGAGCCATTCCAATTGCCTGCGATATTCCCTCACCCAAAGGTCCGGAGGTTGTCTCAAGACCGGGCAGGGAAGTGCGGTGCGGATGTCCTTGAAGCCGTGAGTCAATCTTTCTTAAGGTCTTCAACTCCTCAACAGGAAAATAACCCGCAAGCGCCATTGAGACATATCTAACCGGACAAATATGGCCATTGGAAAGTACCAGACGATCACGCTCTGGCCAATCGGGGTTTTTTGGGTCGTGGTTTAGTATGTGGAAATAAAACGCGCAAAAAATATCGGCCATCCCAAGCGGGCCTGCGCTGTGACCGGAACCGGCCTCGAGTAAAGTCTCAATAATCATCTCGCGGATCTTAACCGCTTTTTTTTCAAGCTCAACTAATTTAGTCTCCAAAAGCTCGTCAATCATATCTATAAACCACAATCAAATCCGCAACATTCGCATCAAGCCTTCCGGTTTCAATTCCGTCACCGGTCTGTTTAAAAAAATTAAGGCTATCATTTCTATTTAAGAAGCTTTGCACATCTAAATTCAAGTCTCGGGCACGCTTGACCGTTAATTTATCTCCAATCGCACCGGCAAAAGGCGAATTATCCCAACCATCGGAATCAAAAGAGGCAACAATCGTATTTTCGGGTAATGATCCTAAAACTCCCAAAACAACTTCTTGATTTCTTCCGCCAGAACCCCCGCCGCTTGCGCGAACCGTAGTTTCCCCGCCAACCAGTAAAATTCCCCGGCTGCACTCACTAACGAGCTTTGCGCCTGCTTCTTTTGCCTCACCCTCAAAGTGGTCGCTGTAAATTCGCACGTCAACTCCTAAATCGTTCGCCTTGTTTTGCATGGCCTCAAGAGCTGTCGAATTGCTCAAAAAAAGTATGTTATCTATGTTTTCAAAAGCTTTATTCTGAGCGAAAAAACCCCGACTTTCAAGTCGAGGATGAAGCGAATTTTGAGCGAAGATCAGAGAACCACGGCCTTCAGACCGTGGAGATCTATCAGCGGAAGTAGTCTGAGTAAAATCTTCTTTTTTCAAAGGAACTTTCTTGTCTATGCCGAATTTTGTGTAAATATTCCACGCCTCATCCTGGGTAGTCGGGTCAGGAATTGTGGGTGCCGATGCAATAACCGTAAGATCATTGCCCGGTACGTCAGAAAAAATTAAATTAACAGCTTTTGCCGGGTAAATAATCTTTGCCAAGCCTCCGCCCTTAACCCTTGAAAGGTGTTTTCTGACAACATTCATGTCGTGAATATTGGCGCCGGACTCAAGAAGCGCCTCGTTAACAGCGATAAGAGTTTTAAGCGGAACGGTAGGGGATTCCAAAAGCGCCGAGCCGCCGCCGCAAGTTACTATCAAAACCAGATCATGCTCACCTAGATGGGATAATTTATCGATAACTTTCTGCGTAAACTCGACGTTTGTAGCTGACACAAGCGGGTGTGTCCCTTTTGTATACTCGACCTTGGAAAACCGGGCATCTACGGCATCTATATCCCAACCGCCGTCTAACCTATCCCCCAGAGTCCTCTCGATAATCGCACAATTGGCGGCAGATCCCTTGCCAAATCCTAAAAGGAATATCCGTCTGAAAACCGAAAGGTCAATCGTCTTATCTAAAATTTTCAATTGATTTCCGTTGAGCTTAAAACTGTTCCCAAAAACATTCTCCGGTTGGATAGAGAAAATAGCAGCTTCGATTAAATCTAAAACGATTTTTCTTTCAGCACTTTTTGCCAGTTCTTTATAATTTTTAACAAAAGCCACGCTAATTCCATTCTAGTACAGACTAACGATAGTTTTCACCGCAAATTCTGTTTGTAATGCTATTTGTCAAGTTAATTGTAAGGCCCGTCCGCGTTTGATAAGATGGATAAATGGACAGCTTTATTTACTTTGCCGCTCTTCTGACGTTTTTGTTCCTGCTTTCCAAAGCGCTCGCACAAAGCGTAGGTTCTTTGGTCTACGCAGTCACAAGAAGCAAAAAGCTGGCTGTAAGCACCCTCGCATTGCTATTCCTCCCGGGCACGATAATCCACGAATTTGCCCACGCTGCGGTTGCGCAAGGCTTGGGAGTATACGTAGGAGACATCGAATTTACACCCAAATACGATGGTGAAAATGTCAAACTGGGAAGCGTACAAGTAGCAAGCACTGACCCTTTCCGTCAGTTTTTAATTGGAATCGCACCATTGATTATCGGCTTTGTGCTTATTTTCCTTGTTTTTGCTATCTACGACAGGTTCCAGATAAACGGTTTGTGGCCCCGGGTTTTGCTTTTCTACATCCTTTTTCAAATTGGCAATACCATGTTTTCCAGCAAACGCGATATGGAAGGAGCGCTCGAGCTGGCAATAGCCATATTTGTACTACTAGGTCTTGTTTACCTGATCAGCGGAAAGCAGGTTTTCGTCATCATATTAAATATCCTAAATGACCTGGAGCCGGTTTTTAAAATGGCATCAGGCTCACTGGTTAAAATAATCCTAATCGACCTCGCGATTGTCGCCACCTCACGGTTTTTAACTCCGGCTTGGAGGTTTTCGAAATAAAGTTCAGAAATCGCAAGGAAATTACTCGGAAGTAGGTAATCCTAGATGATCCTCAACGGCAGAAATTCTCTTTTCGTATGATCCAACTTTTTCTTTAATATCTGACACATCCTCAGAAACTTCAGCTAGTTGATCTGCAATGCCATCCAGCTTTGTAGTATGCGCCTCAAGGATTTCACCGTGTCTCTCTAAAGTTTCCCTGACGGGCTCTAGTTTTTCTTCTATTAACGCGCCGATTTGTTCAAGATCAGTTTTGTTCATCAGCATCTATTATTGATTTGTAATTATTCTATGTCAAGAAGATAATCAAAGCTAAAAAAGCACGCATTGGTCACAAACCATAAGTTTTGCCAAAAAAGCATTTTTTAGATATAATAAATAAGTCATGAACGTGCGAAACAGTGCACATTGGTATCACGAAGCAAGCTAACTCTCGGTTGGCCGATTTTGTGATGTCAAAATGCTCGCCAACCGGCGAGTTTTTTTGTGGCAAAAAACATGCAAAACAAAGGCGTTATCGCAATTTTAGGGGGAATGGGACCGGAAGCTTCGGCAAAAATGCTGGAAGTTATGGTTTCTATGGCAACAAGGGAATTCGGGGCAAAAGACGGTAAGGATTTCCCCGAGATTATAGTGGATTCAATTCCCGTACCGGATTTTATATCAAATAGGGAAAACGAGGCTATAGCGCTGGAAATGCTCAAAGATCGCATAAAACGCTTCGAAGGCTTCGATATCTCCTGCTTCACCATCGCCTGCAATACCGCGCACATCATGCTTAGTAATCTTGAATCAGTTTCAACCAAACCTTTTGTATCCATGATAGACGCAGTGGCAAGTGAAACGGCCAAAGAGGGCTTCCAAACCATGGGCATTATGGCCACACCATCAACACTAAAGTCCGGCCTATATCAGAATGCTTTGGCAAAATTCAAAATTAAGTCTGTCCTGCCGACCAAAAGACAAATTAGTGAGATGGAACGCATAATAAGACGCGTTATATCCGGAAATACTAAAGATGCAGATTCAAAAAAACTTGCCCGAATTGCCGACTCGCTAAAAGGAAAAGGCGCCCAGGCCATTATCCTGGGATGCACTGAACTGCCTTTGATTTTTCCCAAAAATATCCCGATTCCTGTTTTCGACTCTATTGAAATCACCTCACGTGCCCTGCTTACAAAATTTTTTGAAGGTGTAGGTTTAGATGTCTGAAAGAGCGAATAAGATGAGACGCGTCAAAGAGTTACTCAGCCGCATTAAAATAAGATGTTAGTTTTCCTAAAGTTGTGACTCGAGTTTCGCCTAATCTTCTACGAGATAGAGCTGAGTATGCTCTGGTTGCACGAATGAATCGGTTGTTCATTGATCGCCATTCTTCAGCATCAAAATCAGATTCAGCTTTTATATGTATTGCTTTTGTCTCCTGAGCAATTCTTCGATAAGCTCTTTTTACTTCTTCGGATGTTGCTTCCGATTCCAAATCTAAATCTTTATAAAGTTCGGTAGGATTGATAATAAGTCTCCTGTCTCTTTCAAGCCTGACGTTTGATAGATCAAAATAAGACTTGATCATATTTTGTCGAGGTTTATCTTTAGTATCAAGAAGTGCGAAAAGATCGTTTATGCTGTAGCTAGGAGTGTAAGTAATCAAACCATCGTAATATCGAACCTCCTGATTAAGCGCTTCCAAAAACCATTTTGGCAGCGCGTCTATTTCTGACTGCAGTTCCGAATCTCTATCGACACCTAAAGCTTGCGCAAGTGTAACCTCCAGTGTAGGATTCGGCACAAAACCGCTTCTCTCCCACTGTTCACGCATCGCTTTCATACTCGAAATTTCTTTCCGAATCCATTTAACGGCTTGATCAACCATTGCGACCTCATCATAGCTTGTTAAAGACCCTGTAGCTTGGGTAATACTGCTATCATCCAAGCCATTATCATCCCTAAAATGACATTCCAAATTCCCATCAGGTTTAAGGTATAGTTCATCAATTAGAAAACTCTCATTGCCGAAATCAATTCGCCTTGACTTACCGGTTCTCCAAAACGCAGCAAGAACTTCATCGCGGTCTTGATCATTGTCAGCACCTAGAATTTCGTAAATTGATCTGTCTGCATATCTTGGCCTGAGAAATGCCTCGACTTTTTTCATAACCTTTTCCCATCTTTTGTAATCGACTGTAAATGGACTTGGACTCCACCAGTCGCCTTCCGCTTCTTCCTCAACTCGTATCGGAAATTCATCGAGGATATCTTCTAACTTTTCTTGTCTTTTTGCTCTTGGTTTTTTGCTTTTTTCATCTTCCTGAGCTTTTATTCCCTTATCCAAAACTTCGGAAAACCAAACAAGAAGAGGGTTTTCCAATACATCCTGAGCCACTTTATATTGAGCTTCAAGGTCTTTTAGCGTGTCAAACACTGTTCTTTCCGTTTGCCCTGAAAGTATTGCTCTAAGACCAAGAGGGGGTACACCATTTGGAAAACGATTTCTTGCTGCAAGTATCGCATGAACCTTATGTTCCTGTTGCTCCATAGTTTCTACAAGATACATTTTTCCTTCCAGGTCTAGCTGAGTGTAATCCAGTTTCTGCAGACCGGTTTCACAGGTTAAACCAAATTCTTCAAGTTCTTTTTGTATTTCTGGTGTCACCCATATCTCGAGAGGAGCTTGAGATAAAGTTTCGCTAAGTCTATCAGCTGCCAACATTTGGGCAAGAAGGACTTTGTCTGTTGTAGGTATTTCCAAATCTACAAGAGCTAGTCCCGGATGCAAATTTTCGCCTAATTTTTCTCTGACTTCATTTGGTAATCTATCAATAAAATCAGAGGAAAATGTAAGATCTTCAAAGGTATTTAAGGTCTGTTGTAATACAAAATACGAAGCCACTGTATCTATTTTCTCAGCAGATAATCCGTAGTTTCCGTTTTTTACATCTCTTCCGAAGACTTCAACAGACTGCCTTGGTACTTTAGGAACCCGAAGATGATATTCGCTTCGCTCCGCAATATATTGTTCGTTTTCTTGAACCATGGGCGGATTATACATAAATCAAACTTAAAATTCGAATCCTTTCCCTTGTTCAGTCTGATATAATCTTTTTGCTCTCTGACTTATCAGGGGAGAATGCTTGTAACTTTCCCCTCGGATAAACGTTCTAATTTATAGAGAAAGTTTCAGCCCTGCCCAATAATGCCAAGATTCTTAATAAGAGACTTTGGCAACTTAAACATACCTAATGGAAAAAGGTTCCTGAATCTTCATGTTGGAATTATTAAAAATTCGGCTTTCCTGCTTATTACCCAACTGCTTATTTTAACTTCGGCAAACTTCTCCAAAATATACCTGCAAGGAATCGGTCCCATCCCACTCTATCTTGCCTCGGCAATTCTCGCAGTCTCAATCACAAGAATTTCCGGTCGCACATTTGGATTACTTAGCACGTTGTTCTCAACCGTCTCAATCGCTTATTTCTCAGTTCCGCGCGAAAATTTGTCAAACTGGGAACTGGCAGCACTGTCTCCAGTTTTAATTTTTCTCGCGGCAAGCATGGCAATGGTTCTCCTTGTTCAAAACAATAAAACTTTCGAGGAAATAAAAAAAACCAAAGAAAGAGAAAAAGAACTTTTAAGGTTAATATCTCTTCAAGGCGAACAATACGTCAAATCCGAAGAGGAGATAAAAGCCAGAGACGAGTTTCTCTCTATAGCTTCACATGAGTTTAAAAACCTGCTTACGACTATACTTCTCCAACTTCAGCAGACAACTCACGACATCAAAACGGTTTCGCTGGTAGACTTTTCGTTCCAGAACTTATTAAAAAGATTGGAAAACGTAAAAGAACAAGCCTGGGAACTCTCCAAAATGACAAACGATTTATTAAACGTTTCCCTTATTATTACCGGCCGTTTTAAGATGGAACCGGAAAAACTGGAAATCACAGCACTCCTGAGGCATAAAATCGATCAGTTTTCCCAAAAATCCCACAAGTCTGAGATTATGTTCCATTCGGATCAGGAAATAGAAGGGAAATGGGATAAAATCAGGCTTGAACAGGTAATCACGAATCTTTTAACAAATGCAATCAAGTACGGAAGCGGGAAACCAATAGAAGTAAAAGCAGAAAAAACAAATTCCAAAGCGGTAATTTCGATCAGGGATCAGGGGGTAGGCATCCCCAAAGATCAGCAAAAAACAATATTTGAAAAATTTCAACGGTCGGCTACAGCTAAAAATTTCGAGGGCCTGGGAATCGGCCTTTACATCTCAAACCAGATAATCCAGGCGCAACAGGGGTCTATAAAAGTAAAAAGCAAACCGGGCAGAGGTTCCGTCTTTATTGTCAAACTCCCCCTAAAACCCAGCCTGCAAGCTCTAAGCGAATAATACAAACAGACAAATTTTAAGTTGTTATAATGTCACACAATGATAAACGGAAAAACCTTGTTTTTGAGCTTGTTTGTCCTCACCATAACCTTGCTAGCATATGTATTGATTACCAATAAATCTTCAGATATAGCCTCAAGTAATCTGGAAACAGACGTGACGGGCTCGCAAAACAACGATGTTGGCGAATTGCAAGAAAATGCACAATCGCTCTCGATTGAATCACTTAGAAATGGTAATTATCCCGGAAGCGAAATTACAATCGAGCAAACCTTGGACCCGGGTTCAAATTACAAACGCTACATCGCCTCTTATAAATCAGACGGGCTGAAAATCTATGCACTTCTCACTGTTCCCAATGCAGCCCCTCCAAAAGACGGCTATCCCGCAATTGTTTTCAACCATGGCTACATTCCTCCAACCCAATATAAAACGACAGAGAAATATCTTGCATATACAGACGGATTCTCCAAAAACGGTTACGTTTTAATTCGCCCTGACTACCGCGGTCATGGAAACAGTGAAGGCCAGGCAACCGGAGCATACGGATCAAACAGCTACACAATAGATGTTCTAAATGCAGTAGCATCAATTAAAAAATATCCTGATGTAAACCAACAGAAAATCGGCATGTGGGGCCATTCTCTGGGCGGGTACATTACGCTTCGAAACATGGTTATAAATAAAGATGTAAAAGCAGGCGTTATCTGGGCGGGTGTTGTCGGATCATATCCGGATCTTATTAACAATTGGCGCAGATCAAACTTCTCGCCACAGCCTCTTCCAAGTGGTGCAAGAAGATGGCGGCAGCTCCTGACGGAACAATTTGGAACGCCGGAACAAAACCCTAACTTTTGGAATTCAATTTCTGCAAACTCCTATCTTGCCGACATTTCCGGCCCGATCCAGCTGCATCACGGCACGGCAGATGCATCTGTCCCGGTGGCATTCTCGGAAAAATTAGATCAACAACTAAAATCCGTAGGCAAAACATCGGAAATTTATACATACCCGGGTGATGATCACAATATTGGCACAAACTTTACTGTTGCAA
>MFAZ01000002.1:0-2072 GCA_001776335.1 Candidatus Curtissbacteria bacterium RIFCSPHIGHO2_01_FULL_41_11
AAAACGTGAAGAATTTTTTGAGTTTTTGAACTTTGTTGAACCCTCCTTCGCTAAAGCTTCGGAGGGTAAACCGACTTTTTCAAAGGAAACACAAAAGTGGCTTTCAGAGCTGAGGTGGGTTCTTAAACAAAGTTTGCTCAATGAGGAGAAACTATTAAGAAATAGGGAGCGGGATATTGCTGCAGGAATGACGCTTTCCGGACCTCATCGTGATGATTTTCAATTTATGTTTGGTGGTAAAAATTTAGAATATTTTGGGTCACGGGGACAGCAGAGAATGGCGGTTTTGGCGCTGAAGCTTGCAGAACTTGAGTATTTTGCAATAAAGCGCGGCGTAAGGCCGGTTTTGGCACTGGATGACATTTTTTCCGAGCTTGACTGGGAACACCGGGAAGCGGTTTTGGCCGTAGTTTCTAAGCAGCAAACAATAATTACGGCTGCAGAGCGTGAATCTTTGCCAAAAGAAATCTTCAAAGCCGCAAAAGTTGAAGAATTGGTTTAAGTTTTTCTTTATCGTATAATTTTTAGCTATGTCTGAAAGAGTAAAGCTTGTTCCTAATGAAAGTGAGGTTGTTGCTAAAAGGAGGGGCATATCAGCACCTGTTAGGTACGTTGGGTCGGCTGCACTAGCTATATTTGTCGGATATGGTGCGGGCAATGCTTACAATGATGTAGAACATTATCTTTCTGGTGGAGAAAGGGCCCTGGATCCTCATGGTTCACGACTCGACCTTGGTCCTGCTTTAGAGTTTATACAATCTCTCGATTCTTATTTTCTTAGGGAGACAGCTTTAATCGAAAAATCCAGAGTTGAATTCAGAGGAGCTGCCAGTCCATCACAAAGTGATTTGGAGGAGAGGGACAAATTGATTCAGGACGGTCTTACACTACTTTCAAAAGTTGACAGTCGCTTAAAGTTAGATTCGGGAAAGAGAATCGCCATTTATGATGGAGTTTCTCTAAGTTTGGATAATGAATACCACAAGCTTCTTCTTGATGCAATGACATTTCATTCTCTTTTTGCCATAAACCCTATCTTACCTCAATCTTCGAGGGAACATGCTTCTAGCAGTCTTGAAAATATTGTTTGGTTGATGAGGCAAGATATGCCGATAAATATTGAACCGGGGAAATTTATTTTTCTTAAGGAGGGCCAATTTACTTTACTTGCTAACTATTATCGGACAATTTTTGAATTAAGGCATCCGATGCCTAAAGAAATTTCATTCAGGGTTTATCAAGAAGGCGATCCGGGCTCAGGATGGTATGGAGGAGATGGCAGATACGTTGTGACTACAACTGCCGGTATCAATGCAGCCATTCACGAGGATGGGCATTTGCAGTCTTCCCTCAACAAAGGATTTAGCCAGTCAAATTTTGATAACTTAGTTCAAGAAGCTATAGAGCGGTCAAAAACTTTAGCAGGCGATTTAAGCAAGGCGTATGTTAACTTAAGAGTTGTTGATTTGTCTGAAGAAAGCAGAAAAGTGGAAGACTATGCAGAGACTCACGACCTTTATTTTTCTGGAGGGGATAAATTCAGGGCCTTGATCAGAAGAATGAAGGTGGATAATCCGAGGGCGGTCTATGTTTTGGAGGCAAAATACCAAGACAGAAAGAATTTCTTCGGTGGGAAGGAATTCTATGGTTATGGAGAAGTTTTCGAACCGGAAATCGGAGATATATTCGTACTGGATGACCCTGACAATAATAAGCCTGGTATATTTTTGAGAACGGAGCCTACTTTTACCAGTGATGCGCATGTCGCCGTTACATTTCATAATTCTTTCGTAAAGATTGTCGACGGTCCTGTTGAAGCGGTTGATAAATCCGGCAATAAAAGAAGAATGTATAAAGTTATAAAAGTCGAGAGGGCATCTGGTCCAAATAGTACTTCCAGCCCTTCGTATATGGATATCTCCGAACCTGGCTGGATGTCTGCCGAATGGTTCGATTTTAAGTACAACTGATATTTGAAGTTTTCAAAAAGGCAAAAGTTGTGGAATTGACCTGAGAGGAAAGTTAATTTAAGATAGATTTATTAACAACTGAATATTTCAATCAAGAGAGGC
>MFAZ01000002.1:2090-4518 GCA_001776335.1 Candidatus Curtissbacteria bacterium RIFCSPHIGHO2_01_FULL_41_11
ACGCAGGTTTTGGCCTGATGATCCGCCCGGCAACCGATTTTTAAAAGACACGGTGCCAAACCCAAACCATTCGACTACGCTCATGACTGTAGCCCGAAGGGAAGGATTAGATCCGCAATCGCGTGATAAAAATTATTTACCTCTCTTCGGAGAGGTTTTTTAGTGGGAAAAGGAGGTGTTTTAGGTGGAAAGAGAAATAAAAATTGAAGGCGTTGAAGATCCGTGCAAGGAACTTTCCGCGGAGTCTTCATCAGGCGATGAAATCTTAAAAAGTATTTTTGAATTCCTGAGAGAAAAAGGGGTTGGTTATTCTTTGATCGTAGCCCAGGGGAGGGATTCCAAGAAACCTTTGGACCTTTCGGAATTAACACAGAAGGATTTTTAATGGGTTCACAGTGTGCGGTAAATGTGCGATAATTCTGTTAATGTATTCCCCAAAGTTCTCGATCACCAACTCAATTTTAAAAAATATCGGCAGGATTGAGGCGTCCAAAGAAGTTATCGAAAACGCGCCACTTGTGCCTGCATACGAGGCCAAATTCAGGCAAGAAGCAATAATCCGCACTGTCCATCACGGAACACATATTGAGGGTAATGAACTTGATACAGGAGAGGTTGCCGCAGTTTTGGCCGCGGGCCCAGAGGGCCACTGGACTGGCGGAGTGAGAGATCGAGATGTTCAAGAGGTATTGAATTATCGCAAAGTCTTAAATTACATTGATCGAAAGTCAAAGGAAATAAGCGAAAAAGATCTTCTTTCCATTCACAAACTCACTGTTGATAAGGTTTTGAAGCCTGAGCAGGCGGGAAAATACAGGAAAACCCAGGTTGTGGTTAAAAATTCCAAAACCGGGGAAATAAGTTTTAAACCTCCGGAAGCTTCTGCAGTGCAGAATCTTATCAAAAGTTTCTTTGGCTGGTTATCCTCTGATCAGTCTGTTGATATTCACCCTGTTTTGGCGGCAGGTATTACCCATTATGTTCTGGCGTACATCCATCCTTTTGTAGATGGTAACGGGAGAGCATCCAGGGCACTTGCGACTATGGTTCTTTTTACCCGTGGGTATGACATTAAAAAGTTTTTTTCGCTGGAGGAGTATTTTGACCGCAATGCAAAAAGATATTATGAGAATCTACAGGCTGTTTCCAACCAAAAAGCAGAACTTTCCGGTAAGGATTTGACTGTTTGGCTGGAATATTTTTGTGAAGGATTGGCAGAAGAGCTGGAAAGAGTGAAGGAGAGAGTCAGAAAATTGTCGCTTGACTCTAAATTGAAGGGGAGAACGGGCCAAATTGTGCTTTCGGAGAGGCAACTTGCGCTTGTTGAGTATATTGAAACGAACGGGTCTGTTTCGAACAGTCAGTGGAGGAGTATACTTCGGGATTATAGTGATGATACTGTCTTGCGTGACCTTAAGGATTTGCAGAAAAAGGGACTTATTAAGAAAAAAGGCAGCACAAAAGGTGCTGTTTATGTGCTTAAGTAGCAAGGATTGAAGAATCTATGAAATTTTCTAAATTAGCAGAGTATTACGAGAAACTGGAAGCTACATCGAAAAGATTGGAGCTTGTCGATATTTTGTCGAAACTTTTCGTGGAGTCGAATTCTGAAGAGATCGGGAAGATTTGTTATCTGATACAAGGGAGGGTGGCGCCGTTTTTTGAGCCTATTGAGATGGGAATGGCGGAATCGATGGTCGCCCAGGCTATTGGAAAAGCTTATGGCAAGAGCAAGGACGAGGTTTTGAGATTGTATCGTCACAAGGGGAATATGGGAATAGCAGCAAGAGACCTTGCTGCAAGTTCAAAGTTCAAAGTTCAAAGCTCAAAGTTATCAGTGGAAGAAGTATTTAATGATTTGTTAAAGATTGCCAAATTTAGCGGTAAAGGAACAGTTGAACAAAAAGTTTCTACACTTGCAGGACTTCTGAAAAGCGTTGATCCGATTTCTGCAAAACATTTGGTAAATATCCCTTTGGGTACTTTAAGGTTGGGAATTGGTGACCCGACTGTTTTGGACGCTTTGTCCATCGCAAAGACGGGAGACAAAAAATTGAGGCCGGTTTTGGAAGATGCATATAACAAAACGAGCGATCTTGGATTTGTTGCAGAAACTTTCTTCAGACACGGTGAAAAAGCGGTTCGCGAGATGCATTTGATTGTAGGTAAACCAGTTAGGCCGGCACTTGCGGAGAGGTTGCCGAATGCAGAGGAAGCTGTTAAAAGGTTGGGACATGAATTTGCCGCAGAGCCGAAATTTGACGGATTTCGGGTTGCAGTTCATAAAGACGGCGACAAGGTGAAATTGTTTTCCAGAAATCTTGAGGACACTACACATGCCTTCCCTGACATCGTGAAAGGAGCTCAAGAGGAGATCAAGGCAAAAAGTGCCATTATGGAGGGTGAAGCGATCGCATACAATCCTACA
>MFAZ01000002.1:4534-17703 GCA_001776335.1 Candidatus Curtissbacteria bacterium RIFCSPHIGHO2_01_FULL_41_11
CGTTTCAAGAGACAACTAAAAGAAGAAGAAAATATAACATTGAGGAAAAAGCTAAGGAGTTGCCTCTGGTTTTATTTGCGTTTGACCTGCTTTATCTGAACGGGCGCGACATTACGGAAAAACCATATAAAGAAAGACGAAAATTGCTCGAGGCGATTATAAAAAAAGACCTGCCTCGCGGCAAGGTGGGACGAAAAGTAGTAAGACTGGCAGAGGAGAGAGTTCTGCATAAGGCAGAAGAGATCAAGAAATTTTTTGAGGAAGCGGTTTCTGAAGGTTTGGAAGGATTGATGCTTAAGAAATTAGATAGTGGATATATTGCGGGCGGACGGGGATTTCACTGGATTAAGTTTAAGAGGAGTCAGAACGGGGAATTGACCGACACCGTTGATTGTGTGCTTTTAGGGGTGTACGGTGGTCGGGGAAAGAGGACAGAATTTGGGGTTGGAGGGCTTTTGGTGGGAGTTTACGACGAGAAAAATGACCAGTTTGTGACTATATCTAGGGTTGGGACGGGTTTAACAGATGAGGAGTTTCGTAAAGTTAATGAGATTGCTAAAAAGGGCCGGGTTGCCCATAAACCGGCGCGTGTCAATTCTAAGATAGAGCCTTCTTACTGGGTTGAGCCAAAAGAAGTTCTGGAAATTTATGCGGATGAGATTACGAAATCACCCATCCACACAGCAGGGGAAGTAGATGGAGTAGGGTATGCTTTGAGGTTCCCGAGATTGGTTAAGTTTAGGGAGGCAGATAAGCGTCCAGAAGATGCCACGACAGTTGATGAAGTCAGAAAATTGTATGAAATGCAGTATAGACATAAGTAATCTTCTGGCCGCTTGCGGTCCTCTCCGGCTTCGCCGGATGCGGGCCTAAAGAGAGCTGAAGATTGTACTACGGTGAACGAAATCAAAAAATTATATGATAATCAGTACACCAAAAAAAAGTAAGAACCTGAAATAAAAATTTCAGACCTTGCGTTTTTTAAAAAACTAAATGTCTCCGGATGAATTTTCAAAATACCTAAAACAGAAAGATATCAACGAGGTTTTGGCGTACATTGATTCTTATTGGCCGAAGCTTATAAAGAGTAATCCAAGTGATCTTCGAAGTTTGATCGGGCTCCCCAATCCTTACATTGTTCCTGCCGCAAGCGAAGTTTTCCAAGAACAATATTATTGGGATTCATATCCTATTGTACGAGCTCTTATCGACCATCCAAAATACAAGAAAGTAGCAGTCGGAATGGTTGATAATCTGCTGCACGAGGTAGAACGTTTCGGAATAGTTCCTAATGCTTCACGTTTTTACTTTTTATCCAGGTCTCAGCCACCTCTACTTTCAAGTATGGTTTCGGTAGTTTATGACGCGACAGGAGATAAAATATGGCTTAGGCGGGCAGCCAAGCTTTTAGAAGATGAATATAACGATGTCTGGATGGGCAAGATTCATTTGCGAAATTATCGTTTAACTTGGACAGGACTTTGCCGATATTACGATCTAAATGCTTTGGATTTGTTGGCGGAGGCTGAATCCGGTTGGGATATGACATCTCGCTTTGGCGGTAAGTGTCTTTCATATTGTCCTGTTGATTTAAACAGCCTTCTATATATTTATGAAAGGGATTTGTCGGAGTGTTACCAGATATTTGGCAACTCTAAAAAGGATGAAAAGTTTAGGAAAGCTTCAGAAAAAAGAGCGGATTTAATCAATAAATATATGTGGAATGAAGAAGAAGGATATTATTTCGACTACAATTTTGAGAAGAAGCAGAGGAGCCCGCTTATTACAATTGCAGGGATTTACCCTCTAAATGTTGGGATTGCTACTTTTAAGCAGGCGAGAAGGTCGGTGGGTCTTATAGAGCGCGAATTACAAAAAAGTTGGGGAGTGGTGCAATCTGTTCGGTTTGTGGAAAACAAACAATGGGACTGGCCAAACGGGTGGGCACCAATACAACTAAGAGTAGTCGAGGCGCTTCTTAGATATGGTTACATCCGACTGGCAAGAAGATTTATGACAAAATGGATTGCTTTGAATGTTAAAGTTTTTAAAGAGACCGGAGAATTGTGGGAAAAATATGATGTTGTGCACGGACGGGTGGGGATTCCGGACAGGTATCCGACAGTGCCGGGTTTTGCCTGGACGAATGCGGTTTTTATGATTATGGTAAAGATGCTTGCGCAAACAGAAAATGCCCCCGAAGGCGCAACGCCAATTTTTATGGTCAGAAGACTTGGATGGTTCTAAATTACCTGCGGTTCGGTATAAGTTCCATCAACAATGCTTTTTAACATACCTTGTTGGATTTCCTTGAGTGCTGTTTCCGGTGAGATTCCCAAAAAAGCATAGAGGACTATTATTTCTTCTCCATTACTGTCTTTTCCAAAAACTAGAACTGAAGAAGGAGAGTTACCAGGCGCCGTGATTTTTTCAAGATCCTGGCGAGTCTTATCATTATCTTTGAGTCCGAGTGATTTGATATCTTCTGGTATTTGCAACTCTAATATTTCTTTTGTGTGTCTATCAACGTTAGTGTCCTGCTCGGCTTCGATGACCACGACTTCACCCAAAGGAAAGTTTTTGAAGATCCCTACGTACATCTCTGGAACTCCGTACTGGGCAATTGCTTCCGGACCTTTTATCCGAATATTATAAACGCCGTTATTTGGCCCTAGTAAGATAAAGAATTCCATTTTGCCTATAAATGGTTCAGGCGTGACTCTTTCCATAAAGACGTATGATATATCGAATATGGGTGATTGACAAGTTTCTTTTCATAGAACAAAATGATGGCAATAAATCTCCGTGAAGTTCGTAGCTGACTTACATTTACATAGCAAATATTCCCGCGCAGTATCCCAGGCAATGACACTTCCGAATATGGCCAAATGGGCTAAATATAAAGGGATTAGCGTTTTGGCGACGGGAGATTTTACCCATCCATTTTGGTTTGAACAACTCAAAAATGAATTAGAAGATGCCGGGAATGGACTTTTTCGACTAAAGAATTCTGTCACTGCGAGTGAAGCGAAGCAGTCTCAAGAGATTGCTTCGTCGATGACTCCTCGCAATGACATCTATTTTATGCTTTCTTGTGAAGTCTCATCTATTTATAGCCAAGGGGGCAAAGGTAGGAGAATACATATTTTATTCTTCTTCCCGTCTCTTTCTGCAGTCGATAAATTTAACAAAGAGCTTTTGAAACGAAGGGCAAATTTGAGGGCGGATGGAAGGCCAATTGTAGGAATTCCTTCAAGCGAGCTGGCACGAATGGCACTTTCTTGTGATGACAAAGCACTCATTATCCCCGCCCATGCCTGGACGCCCTGGTTTTCGGTTTTTGGAAGTTTTTCCGGTTTTGATTCAATTGAGGAGTGTTTTGGCGACATGGCAGAGAATATTTATGGCGTCGAAACAGGACTTTCAAGCGACCCTGCAATGAACTGGCAGGTCGGGGATCTGGACAAAAGAACCATTCTCTCGTTTTCCGATGCTCATTCACTGCCAAAAATGGGAAGAGAGGCGACGGTTTTTGAGGGAAACGAAGTTTCTTATGATTGCATTTACAACGCAATCAAGAATGTTTCAAAAGGACCAACCGCCGAAGGCGAGTCTCGCTCTAAAGAGCGGAATGTTTCAAAGGTTGCTTTTACGATTGAGTTTTATCCGGAGGAGGGGAAGTATCACTTTACCGGTCACAGGGACTGCAATTTTAGCCAGTCGCCTGATGATTCAAGAAAAGACGGGAATATTTGCCCGGTTTGTCACAGGCCACTTACCGTAGGTGTGATGCATAGAGTGGAAGACTTAAAAACAAGTGACCAGAAACCAGTTACCAGAGACCAGGATGGTGTTAAATGGCATTATTCAATTAGCAACAGACCACCTTATGTTTCGCTTGTGCCACTGTATGAAATCATTGCAGAAGCTTCGGGAGTTGCTCCAGGTGCAAAAAAAGTCGAGGAAATTTATATTTCACTGGTAACATCTTTAGGCAGCGAATTTAGTGTTCTGATGCGCGCCGAACCTTCTCAGATAGCACGCTTTTCCAGCCAGAAAGTAGCAGACGGGGTTGTCAGGGTTAGATCTGGTAACATTGTGGTAGAACCGGGTTATGATGGGAAATTCGGGGTTGTTAAGATATGGAGCGAGACGACTGCTGATCCTGTGAAAGAAGATGCTGATCAGTCGGATGCACAATTGAATTTGTTCGCATAGGAGGTGATTTTATATGGCAGATAAAAGCAGGAACATTGTAGCTGCACTTTCATATTTTCTGGGTTTTATCACAGGGATAACCATTCTTTTGGTTGAGAAAGAAGATAAATTTGTGCGGTTTCATGCAATGCAGTCTGTAGTTACTTTTGGCGGGATTTTTCTTATAAATTTATTCATAAATTATTTTTTGGGTTTTGCAAGCAGTTTTTTAAGCAGTATTATTTCTATCGTTTCTTTAATTGTTTGGCTTGTTTCTATGGTTAAAGCCTATCAAGGAGAACTTTTTAAATGGCCTATTGCAGGAGATTTTGCGGAGAAGCAAGTCGGAAAGAGTAATCACTGACCAATTGACAATTGACACTTGACAATTGACAATTATCCTCGTGAAGCTAATTGCAGGTTTAGGTAATCCCGGTGAGAAATACGTAAACAATCGCCACAATATTGGTTTTGCCGTTTGTGATTTTCTTGCAAAGAAAATGGGTGATTCGTTTCAAAAAAGTGCAGATTTGATGTGCGACTTTTTTAAAAAGAACGAATTAGTTGTAATCAAACCAAGTACTTTTGTGAATGAGTCCGGTCAGTCGGTTTCGGCTGTTGCCCATTTTTACAAAATTGGGCCTGAAGATATTCTTGTTATTCATGATGATATGGATTTGGAGTTTGGCAGGATCAGGCTGGCGTTTAACGGTTCCAGCGCCGGCCATAATGGCGTGAAGTCGGTGATAGCAGGTTTGGGGGCTATAGATTTCGGAAGGCTGAGAATCGGGATTGGCTCGCCTCGCAGAGCCTCCGGCGAAGCGGGTCGTCCTGTGAATCCAAAGCAGATGCCTGCTGATTTTGTTTTGGAGGATTTTACATCTGAGCAGGCAGGTAAACTTCCGGAAATTATTTCAAGATCTTATGAGGCTGTTATGTCATGGTTGGAGGAGGGAATTGAGGCGACGATGAATAAGTTTAATTGATGACAATTAATCTTTTCGATGAATAAGTTTAATTGATGACAATTAATCTTTTCTGCGAATAAGTTTAACTGACAATTCACAATTGACAACTGACTTTAGCTTTAAAGAACAAGTTTATGAACTGGTAAAAAAAATTCCAAGAGGGAAAGTGTTAACGTATGGTCAGATTGCACAAGCTCTTGGTAGACCAAGATGGAGTAGACAGGTTGGGTGGGCTCTTCACCAAAACGAGGAGGGGTCGGGTGTTCCTTGCCATCGTGTGGTCAACAGAGAAGGCAGGCTTGCGCCAAACTTTGCTTTTGATGGATGGAAGGAGCAAAGACGAAGACTTTTGGAAGAGGGCGTGGAGTTCAGTGATGAAATGCATGTGGATTTGAGCCATTCCCTTCAAAAATGACAGTTTCTATTAGAGTTTTCGGGAGTGTTCAGGGCGTTTTCTTTCGAAGAAGTGCGAAAGAGGAAGCCGATAAATTAGGTGTGACTGGTTGGGTAAGAAATAAAGCTGACGGATCGGTTGAAGTGTTGGCAGTAGGCGAGGGGGACAAACTTGAAGACTTTTTGAAATGGTGCAAAAAAGGACCTCCGCTTGCAAAGGTAGAAAACGTTGAGGTTGATTGGAGCCATACTGATGCGGATTTCGCTAAATTCGATATACTTTAGTTGTGTTTAGGATCAAGATCTGCAATTCTTTGTTTAACATGATGAAGAATATTTTGGGAATTTACAATTGGCCAGGCTTTCTCCTTTGCGATTAATTCTAAGGCTGAATTTGGCATGACAGCGAAAGGGTTTGAGACAGCTTCCAAGATTGGTAGGTCATGATTGGAATCTCCAAATGCAAATGATTGCTGTGAGTTGAATCCTCGTGCGGAAATTTGTTCAACTATTGCCTTTTTGCTTTCATCGAGTGACATATTGACCTTAGTTTTTCCAGTGTATATCCCGTTTTTTACTTCTGCTTCAAGCAAATATGACTCTTGGATACCCAGATACCGTGCCATAGGTAAAAACGCCTCTTTGGGTGCACCAGATACAGCAATGGTTTTGCCCTGTTTTCGCATCAGTTGTATCAAGTCTTTGGTGTGAGGGAAAAGATGTTTAACATAAGAGCTCAGAAAGTTTTCTCCGGCTATTAAAATTGCTTTTTCGGAAAGTCCTGCTAATCCCTGGGAATAGTGCTCAACTACATTTCTTGCAAAATCTCCATAATCTGTTTTCCCTCGTTGGTATTCTCCCATGTCAAGTTGCATTTGAACCAGTGATTGTCCGCGAAATAATTTCTGTCGCAACAAAAAACTGGTGAAAGTAAATACTGTAAATCCATCGACAAGAGTATTATCGACATCGAGAAGGCTGACACAAGAGTGCCCATTTTGTGTTTCCGGACTGGTATTTTGTTCCGATCTTTCAGCCATTTTGTGTGCAGGCTATTTTATTATCCAGGTCCCTTGTGTTTTTTTGCCAAGGATGGCATTTTTTGGGTTGCCGGGTTTTGAGGATATTAATAGGGTAGGGATGCCTTTTTGGGCAAGCGTCAGTGCTTCTTGAACTTTGTGTTTCATGCCGCCTGTCACGTCGGCAGTCGTGGTTTCGGACAACATTTTTTCGATTGATTTGAAGTTACCGGGGGTTATTTTGGGGATTGTTTTACTATTTGTGTCTAAAACTCCTTCAGTTTGACCGACTTCGATTATAAGTTTGGGTTTGAACCCTGAGAGATTTAAGGCGAGGATATTTAGAATTTGTTCTCCGGAGTAAATTGTCCAGCCTATTTTTTTATCCATAATTGTATCGCCGTAAATTACCGGGACGAGGTTGTTTTGTAATGCAATGATGATCGGATCAAGGTAGTGGGTAGTGGGTAGTTGGTAGTTGGTAGTAAGGAAGGCATGAGGTTCGAACGTTACTGCAGGAACTTGATTTTTGATTAGAGCATCGAGAATTATTGCGTTAAGTTCAATGCATTCCAGACGAACCTGAGCTATTCCGATTGCGCTTTTTAAATTAATGTTTCCTTCTTTAGTTTTAAATTTTTTGGCAGGGACATGAGCAAAAGAGCCCTGGCCATGGCCAATCAAAAGCAAGTCTTTGGTTTTTTTGCGGGCTTCTGCGATTTCTCGGGCAAGTTGGTTTATGACTTTGTAATTTGGGGTTTTGCGCTTATTTTTTTCTGTTATCGCGCTGCCCCCAAATTTTATTAAAATTAAGTTTTTCATTTTTAAAATAGGTGATTGGTTATTATTTTTGCCCCATCAGCCGGAGTGGATTTGATTATTCGGGCTTTTCTGACTTCGTTTTTTATAGCCCTCTCGATTTTTTGGCTGTCTTTTTGCAAACAAAATAAAACAGGCTGCGGTCCGGCGTCAAAAGTAAAGTAAACGTCAGTGTCTGTTTCGCGAAGTTTTTGACAAAGCAACATAATCTTAATGCTTTCCGGTAGTAGGTAGATGATTGGTGGGTTGGAAGTAAGGGCGATTGCATGCAACTCTAAGGCCTCTTTTTCGATAATTTGACCGAACTTTTTGAAATCTTTATATCTGATTACGGTTTCAAGATTTCTAATTTTGTCTTCAATTTTTGCGATACGTATTTTGAAAAACGGGGAAGATTTTGCAGCAGAGTGGCCTTCTGTTGAGCTAATTTTTTTATGACTTGTGCTTATTATTATTGCCAGGATATTTATTTTCCAGAAGTTTGCAGAGTGCAGGCTGTGGGCGTAGGAAGTTTGATGATTTGAGCCTTTCTCCCATTTAACAAAACCGTCGGGGATTGAACGGCTGGCAGAACCGGAGCCAAGCCGGGCTATTGTTGTTAATTCTTTTTCGGAAAGCTTTAAATTTGCCGCTTTTGCTGCTGCGAGAGTCAGGGCAGCGAATCCGGAAGCTGAAGATGCCAATCCCGAACCTTTGGGGAAATTATTTTTGGAGACGACTTTGGCAAAAGTTTTGATATTTGCGAGTTTTCTTATAACGTTTAGGTGTTTTGTTGTTCTGAGTGTTTCTTTTTGCTGCATGGAACCGTCGATGATTACAACGTCTTTTTTAAATTTCGGATCAAATTCAACCGTGGTTGTGGAATGAAGATTGCTCAGATTAACCGAGATACTGCTATTTTGCGGTAAATTAAGTTTATCGTTTGTTTTACCCCAAAATTTTATAAATGCGATGTTGGAAGGTGCGATAGCTGTTGCTTTCATAAAAGTTTCAGATTTTCAAAGCATTGAATTGCGAAAGGTGTGAGTTGCCCTCTTATTTTTTTGAGAGATTCTTTGGCTACGAATTTAATAGACGAGACTTCTTTTTTGTTAATTTTGAAGGGGCCATTATGATTTCCCGTAAATAGAGCATTGATTTCCGTTTCCCTCGAATCTTCATAAAAAAACTTCGAATTGAAAGTTAATTTTGTTTTAATCCCAATTTCTTCGAACATTTCTCGTTCTGCTGCATCTTTATAAGTTTCACCTTTTTGTAAGTGGCCACTTGCAGATGTACTGAGGTATCCAGGATCTGTGTCTTTAGTGGTACTTCTTTTTTGGATAAGAATTTCACCTTTGTCATTAAAAATTACTATTCCGGTTCCCCTGTGTGTAAGACTTTTGTTAGAATGACAATCCTTTCTCGTTTTGTAGCCAATGATTTTGTCATTTTGGTCAACGACTACAAATATTTCGCTTTGGTCGTCAGTAGTTTTCATTTAATTTTGATTAATTTATAACCAAGTGATTTTAGCTTTTTAGGTTGTTTGTGGAAAGCAATAATCATACCGGAACCTTCTTTTCTGCCCCCGGCGCCGGTGATTTTGGCCGCGCCACCGAGATTTTCAACTTCTTTGATAATTCTGCCTGCACCTTTTGAAACGACTCCAAGTTTTGCCAGGTTTTTGTGAGCGCCTCTAATAATATTTGTAATTTGACCTGAGTTTTTTAAGGCATAAAACATTTGTTTTGTCAGCTCTTCCTGATTGTTTGCAAATTGCTCTTGCGTGGCTTTTGAAACATTTTTAGTTACAAAATCTACCATTTGTTTGGTTGATTCATAAGGCTTGCCGGAGTTGATCAAAAACAGTTGGGGAATCTTAAAGTCCAAAGGGGTAACTGTCATCAAATCTGCCGTTTCTTTCCTGAACCAAATAGGCTTTTTTAGAATTACTGTCCAAAGATCGGAACCGGAGGGAAACCCATGGAAGACTTTTTCGCCCTCTATTGCTATTTCAAAAACTTTCTGGCGAGGCGCTTTGATATTTATTAATTTTAGAAGCGCAAGAGTTAAGGAGGCAGATAGTGCGGCTGATGATCCCAAACCAGAGCCAGTGGGAATCTGAGAGTCGATTTTTAATGAGTAGGCAGGTACTTTTTTTTGAAAAAGTTTTTCGATTTTTGTTTCGATTGCTTTTTGAAAAGACTCTTTTTTGGTTTCTGTTTTTGATTTTTGGACTTCTGTCGAAAGTTTCAGATCAATGGGAAAAATAATTGCCGGTTTGCCCCAGATTGCGCTGTATTCACCAATGAGATGGATTTTTGCAGAAGCTTGAGCTGTGATCATTTTAGAAGCCGGGCTTTTGGACCGTAGCGAATAAGCTCTTCGGGTTCGGAAAGACCGATTCTGCGAATTACGGTTTTTACTTTGGCACCAATTTTTATGCTGTTTTCGTTTGCGTCTATGATTTCCAAAGGCTTGGCTGTGCCGTCCTCGAACTTGATGATTCCTGTGTAATAGGGCACCTGTTGTTCAAAACCCTTAGGTGCTGCAAAAATTCTTGTGAAGCTGACGATCTTGCCATTTTTTCCGACCTCATCGGGAATATTTTTGGATTGGCGCCAGATGGTACTTGGACTGTGAATCATATTCGTAATATGTGGATGGCTGCGGTTGCGCCACTGCCTCCCACATTATGGGTTAAGCCTATTTTTGCTCCTTTTACCTGTCTTTTTCCCGCTTCGCCTTTGAGCTGTTTTGTTATTTCGATGATCTGTTTAATTCCGGTTGCACCCACCGGGTGGCCACAGGCTTTCAGACCGCCAGAAGTGTTTGTTGGTTTTTTGGCGCCAATTTCGGTTATTCCACTTGAAACAAATTTACCGCCATCACCTTTTTTGCAGAATCCTAAATCTTCCATAGCCAAAATTTCTGCGATTGTGAAGCAATCATGTACTTCGGCAACGTCAACGTCACCTTCTGAAATCCCTGCCATTTGATAGGCATTTTGTGAGGCAATTTTTGTAGCTAAAAGCTCGGTAATACTTTTTCTTTTGGCAAGACCAACTTTATCTGTGGCTACGGAACTAGCCGCAATTGTTACTTTTTTACTTGAGTCTTCGACAGCCGAAAGAATTATTGCTGCAGCGCCATCTGTTATCGGGGAACAATCGAAAAGATTGAGAGGCGTGGCAACCGGGGCGCTTTCCAAAACTTTCTCAATTGTTATTAGATTTTGATACTGGGCATTTTCGTTAAGCGATCCATGGCGGTGGTTTTTTACGGCGACAGCCGCCATATGTTTTTTTGTTGTTTTGTATTTTTCCATGTGAGCATTTGCCATAATCGCATAGAGACCGGGAAATGTGAGGGCGGCGTCCCGTTCATCTTCCGCGGCGGCCCCCATTAAACCCGTTGCGACTTCAGCTGTTGAGTAATCTGTCATTTTTTCGACACCGATAATAAGGGCGTTTTTGATAGAACCTGAAAGAATCGCCTGATAAGCGAGGTTTGCGGCAACTCCACCTGAAGCGCAGGCCGCTTCAATTGTGTATGCAGGACTGTTTATGTTCAAAATTGAGGTGATTAAGGCACCAAGATGATTTTGACCTGAGAGATTGCCCGAAAGCATGTTGGCACAGAAGACAGCATCGATTTTTTGGGGTTCAACTGTACTTTCTACAACGGCCCGGCCGGCTGCTTCTTCGGCAAGATTTGCAAATGATTTGTCCCAAAGTTCTCCAAACTTTGTGATTCCGGTTCCTGTTACTGCTACTTTCATAGATGATAGTTTCGGCTTTTTACAATTTTTAAATAATGTGCGTAGTCGCAATATTTGGTCTTGTCGAGCTGATTTTGGACATTGTTTTGGGCCGCTTTTTGAAAAGCTGTGATTTTCGGCGTAGTTTCGATGGCAAAAGCATCGCTGCCGGCACCGGAGCCATAAGAGCAAACAAATATTTTTTGATTAGGTTTGGCAATGTCCAGAACTTTGGCAAGTCCAATGAGAGAAGAAGCGGAATAGGGATTACCTATGTCTTTTATGATGAAGCCCGCCTCAATTTGTTTTGAGGTGAAACCTAATTTTTTTGCCACCTGAGTCGGGAATTTACTGTTTGGCATATGGAATACTGCGTAGTTAAAATCACTCGGCCTTGCTTTTAATTTTGAAAGGAGCTGGTTTGCAGCGGATTCAACATGGTGAAAGTAGGCAGGTTCTCCCGTGAATCTGCCTCCGTGACTCGGGTATTTTTGTCCATCCCTGCGCCAAAAATCCGGAGTATTGCTGGAATAAGAAGTAAAAGCATATATATTGGCTATGGAGTCTTTGGAATTCAGAATGAAGGCTGCTGCTCCGCTTGCGGCTGTGTATTCCAGCGGATCTCCCGGTCGGGATTGTGCCGTGTCGCTGCCAATTACCAAGCCATAAATATTTTTCGATTTAGTAATGCCTGCTATAAGTTCCAACGCAGCGGTTGCGGCTTTACAGGCGAACTCCGTATCGAGTGCCTGGTAAATATTGCCGACTCCCAGAATTTCGCCGACTATTGTGGATGAGGGTTTGACAGAATAAGGGTGAGATTCTGATCCAACTACTATCGCCTCAAGCTGAGTTGGTGAAATATTGGCACGTTCTATTGCCTGAATTGCAGCTTCTGCCGCCATGGTAATCGAGTCTTCATCTGCGCTTGCCACGGATTTTTGGTAAATTCCCAGATTTTTCTTAATTTCTTGCGCATCTTTACTCCAGAAGCTGGCAATATCTTCAACTTTGAGTCTGAGATAGGGTATATAGGTGCCGTAGGAAATTATGCCTGTCATAGGTTAGTGATTAGTGCGCAGTGATTAGTTTCATTGTTTCCGCCCAAGCTTTTTGTGCGATTTTGCTAAAGACCCTTCCGACAGGCTTGCTAAAAGAGAAAGCTCCCCGGCTAAAACTGCCGCTGCTGTGATTTGTGCAAATTTTAACACGCCATTTTTTTGCGAGATACCCATAATAGATAACGCCTCTTTTTGAGAGGGAAGGTTGGTGCCTCCACCGACTGAACCGATTACAAGTGATGGCAGATAGATTGAGAAGCTGAGGTCGCCGCTACCTAAAACTTCTGCAGTGGTTACACCGAGGCTCCCTTCAACTGTGTGTGCAAGATCCTGACCACAGGCGACAAAAATTGCCGCAATTATGTTTGCATAGTGGGCATTAAAACCAATAGCGCCGCTTGCAATGGAACCTAACTGGCATTTTATCCTGACAACTTCCGCAAGCTTGGCGGGTGACGTTTTAAGAATTGTGACAACAACATCTTTTTTCAAAGTAACTTGTGCCCAGGCGCGCTTACCTCTTCCGGAAATAAAGTTTAGCCAGGCAGCTTTTTTGTCGACATCAAAATTGCCGGCTACTGATATACATTTTGAGTCGGTTTGGTTTTCGATGATTTTTACGATTTCTTCTGTCGCAAAAGTGGCCATATTCATACCCATGGCATCTTGGGTGTCAAAGTAAAAACGGACAAATATGTTGTTTGCGATTATGGTTGAGTCAATTTTCGTAAGTTTGAGGTGACTGGAGGTTTTTTGTGCATAAAAGTTAAGTTTATTTAAGTTTTTTTCGATAAAGTCTTTTGTTTTTTTAGAGTGGGCAAGGTTTTTAGTTTTAAAGACAGGGCCACGAGTTATGCCAACATTTTCGATCAAAACATCTGCACCATGGGAAAGTGAGATAGCCTTACAACCTCTAGAAATTGAAGCGACTAAAGCGCCTTCTGTGGTGGCAAGCGGGATGTAAGAGTGC
>MFAZ01000002.1:17743-18780 GCA_001776335.1 Candidatus Curtissbacteria bacterium RIFCSPHIGHO2_01_FULL_41_11
TTGCCAGGGGAACATGAGTTGCGCCTATTAAATTTTCGATATTTCTGCCGACTATGTCCTCCTCATCGAAATTAAATTCCGAAATTTTGGAAAGATTAACCTTGAGCTCTCTTTCCAAAAAAAGACGCCTGTCGCGGGCGTTTCCGATTTCCCTAATGGATTTTGTGCTTTTCATACAGCGGGCGTAATTTTAGCAGAATTCTGATGGAATGGCTAAATTCTACTTAGCAAGCTTGAGTAAAATTAGGATTGCCCAACCCATAAGGGTAAATGGCAATGCAAAGGGGGGAATGTTATTTTTGAAAAACAGGAAAAAGATTATTGTTGCAACTGTCGACATTAAGATTGTTAAAAAAATTGCCATTGGCATCTGTTTAACATAAAAAGATATCATCGTTCCTATTAAAACTCCATTGAAGCCAAGAAGGCCTGTATCAAGGATCGTTTTTTCGGCGCCAAGCACAGTACTTGTGATAAACGCAGTAATATTTCCAATAAAGGCCAAAATCAGTGCCACAGGCGAAGAGATTGCAAGGCCTATGATTATTAAAATTCCAAGCGGAATGTTCTCCTGTAAGAAAACCTGGCTAAAGCCTTTCAAAATCGTTGGAATAAAATTCACCACGAGCTTATTTTAGGCGAAAATCCACAAAAAGTGTACAGGTGTTCTTGATTTTGTCCCATAGTTGATTTAGAATTTCACTTTATGATTTTAGGATACGGTGGAACTCTTGGTGTGCCGGAAGTTTTTGAAGCTCTTTGCGGCAAAAAAGTTAAGTGGGAAACAAAAACTGTTGATGGTCTTGAGTTAGTTTTCCAATCAATGGCTCAAATGAGTCCAAATGTAAGAAATATCATGGAACAAAACTGGGAAAAATGGATGTTTTATGGCGCTTTTTCCCTGAAGCAAAGAGAGGGAGCAAAGGCAAGTGTGACTTTTTACGAGATTGATGATGATTTTTATCGTGAAACAGTTGAGCCTAGACTTGCTGACTGGAATATGCATGAATCTAGCTGGTTTCGTTTTGACAGGGCAC
>MFAZ01000003.1 GCA_001776335.1 Candidatus Curtissbacteria bacterium RIFCSPHIGHO2_01_FULL_41_11
GAAGTCGTTCAAGCAGAAGCCACGCTGGAAGAGTTCAAATCGCTTTCAAGAATTCTGGATAGGGTAGTTGTTTTCAAATTGAGAGCCGGAGAAACAAAATCAATCCTTAATAACTGGACAAGCGAAATTAAAGACATCCAAACAAAAACAGAGGCCGCAATTGCAAAAGCCAGGCAAATGCTCGCAGAAACTCAAAATGACAAGGCCTCGGAGGGCAAACTTGGCGAAATTTCCGAAACCACAAAAGTCGCCAAACAAGAACTCAAAAGATCACAGCCCCTGTTTGAAGAGGTGGTGAGGATCATATGACGCAATATCCAATCCCAATGGGCCAAGAAATAGATCAAGAGCCGGAAGAAGCGGCAAACAATCAAAAACAGCAAAATCCAAAACTTATGGATATCACGGCAAAACTCAAAAACTTTCTCCTTCATCTTAAACGACCAAAACCTATAACACTCATCATTCTCTTCGTCACAATTATCCTTATTTCAATAGCACTAAACTTTCTGTCCAAAACTAACAAAGAAGAAGCAGTTACGCCTCCGGCTTTTCAAAGCGGCTCACCCTCACCAAATTCATCTGTCGATCCCGGAACAGAAAACATTGCCCAAAGAGTCAAAGTCTACACGGAAAAACTGAATTCCTTGAAAAGCTTTCAAACAGACTTACCAAAACCTATAGTAGATCTTGATATTAGCTTCAAATAGTAGTAGAATAGGCATCGATGAAACCCGCACAAACAGCAAAAAACGCGGCAAAAGTTGGTTGGGACGTTTTTGAGGAACTGGGAAATCAGACTGCAAAACCCATCTTTGACGAAGCAGTAAGCGAAATCGGAAGTTTCTTTGACACTCCAAGACTCGGAAGAGCACCAAAGACGGTTGGACATGAAGATCTGCAAAGAGCCCGCGAAGAGAAACGCATCGAGGAAATGAAAAATGAAGAAACCAAAAAATCGCGTGAACGACTGGCGGCAGTCAGAAGTGAGTATCACTCGTTTGAACAAAAAACCAATTCCGAACAAACCGAAATCAAAAAGGAAATAGTCGAACTTCAGGGTGAAGTAGTCAAACTTGCCAAATCAGCCGGCGTAGACACAAAAGTGCACCTGGAACAGATACCCAAAAAAGTCGGCAGGCTTGATATAAAAAGACTTACATCTATAATCCGATATCTGAGGCTTAAAGCAGACGAAGCCAAAAGCGGTAAAGAATTAGTAGCCCAAAGAAAAAATGCCAAAAGAGCAACCGGCATGCTGGCCTGGGTTTCCGGCAAGCAGATGAAAGTCCACGAACAAGGTACATTACAATTGCAGGGATAGTTTTACAACTTCAAGTCACAACCCTGAGCGATGGCGAGAGAAATCGAACCAGAGTCGAAGGGACAAATTGTCAGCATCTTGTTAGGTTTATATCAAGACACAGGCATAAAATTATGGTAGGATCCTCGCATTGTGAGCCCGGAAACAATGGCCGCACCATCGGTTTCTGCTTCAGTAGCAAGTATCGGCGCTGAAACTTCAATAGCCTCTTCAATTGGTCCGTCAATCGGTCCTGAGTTTGCACAATCTTTTTCATCAATTCCGGCGCCGGAAATTCCTTCTTCAATAATCACAGAAATATCCCGCCCTGCAGGCATGGAGTTCGAATCTCTACCTGAACCTATCGTTGGTGATTTTGATATTCACGACATAATTTCCAAACCTTTTGTAGAAGAGCCAATGAAAAGCTCATTCCAAACAAAAGTAGAACCTGCCACTTTTCTCGACCCAAAAATCGTAGAGGAGATATACGAAGCACCGGTAATTATTGCAGAAGAGACTCCTGAATCAATATTTGAACCAAACCCCGTCGTACAAGCAGAAGCCATCTTAAAAGAAGCTCGAGCACAAATTATTGAACCATCCATACAGCCGGACATAGAAGTTGCAGATTTAGTACCGGCAACAGTACCGACGCCCGCAGACCAGGAAGTCGGTTCTATTGCCACTGAGATAATAACTCTTGGTGCAGTTAATACGGCAGCGCAACCGAGAATAGAACCCGGAGAACTTCCTCAGACGGAAACACAAACAGACGTCCAAACTTTGAAAAAAGCCTTATCTATTTTGCAAACATCAGACTTCGCAAAAGAAGAGGCAGCTCAATGGAAAGAAAAACTTGAAAAAGCCGTCGGTACACAAGCTCTTGCCAAAATCAAAAACGATTTAGAAACTCAAGCTGACATCGAAACGCAAACTCAAACAGAAACACAGACGAAAGAAGATGGGCAAGTCGAAAATGCCGCAGCTGATGGAACACCACCTCCCAATCTCCAAACAATCGGAGACAGTCAGTTCGAACCTGAAGACATTCAAGAAGACCAGGTGGAAGAACCCGACTGGAATGTTTACCACATTAATGACTCGTGGAGAGTTGCAGAAAATGTCAATAAAAAAAGGCTGGAGCTTGCGGAAGAGATCGCCTTTCGCGCGGCAATTGAGAAAAATCCCAAACAAATAGCAGGAGACGAAATTTACAAACTCGATGTTCCTCAAATCGATGAATCACGTCAGGTTCTGGCAGGGAAGCTAAAGCGGCCGGAGGTCTCTCACAAAATTTACGCATCGCTCTCAACACTAGCCGAAGATGATGCACGCGCTGTGCGAAAAACCATTGTAGAAGCACTCAGACGCAATATTTCGCAGGAAGTAAAACCCCAGGTCGCACAAACAGAAAAAATGGAAGAGTCAAAGCTGCCGGTGGAAGTAAAAGAACTGGCAGCAAAAGGTGCCAAAGAAATTGTACTCAGAAATGGTAAATTCTGGAAACCGGTAAAAAGACTTTCCTACCAAGAACCGATAGAACTCCAAAAAGCGGCGTAAGGCAGAATATTCCTAAACGTGTTTGAAATTAGCCCTATAGTTGAATTTTGACTTAATCTTTTATACAATCCCCAACTATGGCACCTGAAAACGCACGCGTATTTTTAGCAGAAGATGATAAATCTTTTAGAAAGTTCGCTCGAAGATTTATAGAGGGTGCTTCACATCAAGTTTCTGTTGAGGTAAGCACGCTAGGAGACGCAATCGTAGCAATACCTAGAGCAAAAGAATTGGGTGTTAACGTTGCCGTAGTCGATGGTAATCTCACTGCAGATGACACTAGCGGTAATGATGGTGATATGTTAGCAGCAGCCTTAAGAAAAGAAATCCCAGACATAAAAATCATTTCGTTTTCAGGACAACCGCAAAGTTACGGCGACGTTCATATAAGTAAGGGGAAATTTGAGGATGTAAAAGGTTTGGGAGAAACTATTACAAAACTATAACCACAGCTACTAATTCATAATTTTTATTTATGTCGATTGAACAATATATAAACTTTAAAGCACTATCTTTTGGTACGGGTGAAATTGCAGATTTGCGCTACTCGGCAAGAGGCTCAACGAGAGAACATGTTGAACAAATCAACGAAGGATTATCTACTTCTCGTTATGACAGAATTACTCCGGAAGAAAACGCTGCGCTAATATGGGGTGATTTATTAACTGCCGAGCCTCTAGAATTACCCAAGAAGTGTGAGGTGTGTCCCGATGACCGCCAAGTATATTTATGGAGAACTTTTACCCCCGCATCACTGCAAGGTTTTAAGGAGGCTCAAGGTAAAGGCGCTGCTCTTGTTCTGCAACCTCCTCCACCAAATCTTGACATGAGGGGTATGAACTTATGTAACACAAGTGACGTAAACCAACAGGGTGTTTTATGGACAGCAAAAAGTCCCGATTTGGCGCTTTCTGTTGGTCTTTCAAGAACTTTAGTGGCAGGTGAACCAATTACTCTCTTGGGTTTTAAATTTTGTGTGTGTGACATGAAGGAAGGAATACAGGCTTACGAAACATTCCAAGAGGGCAAATTTACAATTCTTGATGAAATTAAACCGAAAAGTCTAACCGAACACAGTCTTTTCAACGCCGGAGAAATAGTGAGCGAGATAAGTGAACGTCAGATTGCCGATGGTGTAGCGTACGTCGTTGAAGATTCATTTTTTGCAGTCATAAAAGAGGCATTAGGGAAAAGAGAACCTACAGATAGAAATCTTAAATACGTAAGCTGTATTATCAATAATATTTTATTGGATTTAGCGATTCAAATACCTGGAGTAGATGAATTTAGATTAAATACCATCCCACGCGCTTGGAAACCATTCTTGAAACGGATACCTAATGCAGTTTTTAAATGGTAATCAGGAATTTCCTTTATGGTGGGCTCAACGGTCCTTATTTTGAACCGCTCTTCACTCACTTCGGAAAGTTGATGGAAGCCTATCAGGCGGCGGAGGAGGAGAAATAATGCTATCCAAACAAATCAAGAAGAAAATTACCACGGACCGAAAGCCAAATTTTCTGTTTTTCTATTTTTAATAGAACATATATCCCGGAATAAATCGGGTACCAACATTTTGGCCTCTCGCAGCTCTTAAGATCACGTCTTCCGATCTACCGTTTGCAATTATCGACCTTCTGCCATCTCTTGCCGCTTGTTTTGCTACTAAACATTTGCTCCACATCCCTCCCGTTCCAGCACCGCTGTCTTTAATGATATCCTCAACGTCTTCGAGCCGATCTACGTGTGTCAGAAGTTCGCCTTTTTTATTAAGTACTCCATCAACGTCTGTTAGTAAAATTAAGGTATCAGCATCAATTGACCCCGCAACATCTCCAGCAAGACGATCGTTGTCCGCAGAAATGCGGAACTGTTTCATTTCTAAATCGTTAACAGGATCATTCGCGTTAATAATAACAACGCCTCGTTTTAGTGAATCCTCCAGGACTTTTCTGTTATTGTTGAGATGTTCATCAGTTAATAATTCTTGGCCCACGTGAACACCGTATCTGCTAAATGAAGCTTTCCATTGTGCAATTAGTTCAGGTTGACCATAAACCGCCGCTACTTGGTTATCAAGAGTAGTGGTTCCGATGTCTCCCAGAATTTTTCTTCCGCAGGCTACCGCACCCGAGCTGACAATTACCACTTCAACACCACTCCTGAACAACCCACTTATCTGTCTTGCCATGTTATCCATAAAGTCTCTATTTAGCGGATCTCCGTCTTTTACGATGGTACTGCTGCCAATTTTTACTATCAATCTTTTTGAGACAAATTGTTCCCGTTCTTTTGAGTTCACGATTTCTAGATTCACAGGTGAGATTATCCCAAAAATAGGCTTCAAATACAAATTATAGGTTTATTGAGTAGGAATAAAAATATTTTGAATCGTAATTTTGAAGCTAAATTGCCAAGAAAACCCAAGCCGTCTCTTTGTGTGGGCTCAAGAGGACTCGAACCTCTGACCTCCACAATGTCAATGTGACGCTCTAACCTCAGCCAGAGGCTGATCGTCCTCTGGACGAAACTGAATACGAATAACTGGTGGACGGTACAGGATTCGAACCTGTGGCCTCCACAATGTCAATGTGACGCTCTAACCAGCTGAGCTAACCGTCCAGAATAAGTGACAGCGGGCAAATTGAGCTATGAGCCCGGAACTAAAGAGGAATTATATAACTTTAAACCTTATAATAGAAGTATGTCCGAGCAAAACGAGGCCCAAAACGGCACAGCCGAAAACCCCGCAAATCCCAACCGCCTTGGTGAAAACCAAAACTTTCTTGAACAGCCTCCGCTTAACCGTATCATCAGAAATGTTTCCCAAAAAACAGGGCTTTCTCCTCAAATAGTCAGGCGGTTGCTCGGATACCTGGCAAGAAAGGAAGGTATGGGTACACCTGCCAAGGAAGCGACCGCGAATTTACAAGACCCGGCAAGCATTAATCTGCAGGCATTTGTAAGGTTAAATAAATTAAGCAAAAGCTGGGCGGCAGTAAGAGCGTCGGCCAAAGAGCTCGGGACAGCATTGGGGAATGTACCGTTTTGGAACGAATACATTTCTTCGCAGATGGAAGTTACGAAATATTCTCACAGTGGGGAAAGGATCGATACAAAAAGAGTCTCGGCTACAGAAATTTTCCCCGAACTATACATTAAATGGGTAGCAGAAAAACTGCAGCGCCAAGGCAAGCTGGTAACAGAAGGCATAAATGAAATCTTCCAACAAGACACAAAAGGCAGGCATGTCAGCATCGTCCCAAGAAAATTCCATAGGAAAACATAATAATTCTTGCCACTCTCCTTCAGTTCCCTTAAAATAGAAGTAACCAATGGACGAGGAAAAAACAAACCAGAAAACCGAAGGTCCTGAGCAGGGTCGAAGGACAGTGGAAAAATATTACATCGAAGTAAGTGCAAGTCCCCTAAAAAGGTTTATTATCGGTCTGGTCGGGGGCATCGGTTGGGGAGTAGGGCTAACCATAGGCACGGGAGTCATCATCTATCTTTTGAGTTTTTTCATTGCCAAAATCGATTTTGTCCCGATACTTGGTTCCTTCCTCGCTGATGTTATAAAATCCGCCCAAGGAAATCTCAATACAAGATGAATAGTCAACTTAAAGATCATCGCGAAATAGGTCGCGAGCTGGACCTGTTTTCGTTCCACGAATACGCCCCCGGAGCCATTTTCTGGCATCCAAAAGGCTGGACGATCTACCGCACTCTTCTGGAATATTTAAGAAGTATCACCAACGTTCAAGGCTATCAGGAAATTTCAACCCCGGCTCTTGTCAAAAGCAAGCTGTTTGAAAAATCCGGCCACTGGAAGCACTTCAAAGAAAACATGTTTAATTTTCAAGTCGAAAATGAAATGTACTCCCTGAAACCTATGAATTGCCCGGAGTCAACGCTAGTCTTTAGCTCAAAAACCAGAAGCTACGCAGATCTCCCTCTGCGTCTTTCCGAATATGGAATTTTGCACAGAAACGAACTGACCGGAGTTTTGGGCGGGGCATTCAGGGTGCGCCAGTTCACCATAGATGACGCCCACATCTTTGTGCGTCCGGACCAGATTCAGCAGGAAATAGACAATCTTCTAAAGCTGGTAATCGAAGTTTACAAGTCGCTTGGTTTTAATCCGCGTTTTTACCTTGCCACAAAACCCGACAAGGCCATGGGAGACCAAAAAACCTGGGATGAAGCCGAAGCTGACTTGGAAAAAGCGCTAAAAGACTCCGAAGTTAAATACGACATCAAGCCCAAAGAGGGGGCATTCTACGGACCAAAAATCGACATCCATATCGACGACTCTCAAGGCCGCGACTGGCAACTTGCCACCATTCAGCTTGATTTCCAGCAACCCGAAAGTATGGACATCGCCTACATCGACAAAGACGGCGGCAAGAAAAGACCGGTTATGATCCACCGGGGTTTAACCGGTTCACTCGAAAGATTCATTGGAATCTTAACCGAACATTTTCAGGGGACTTTTCCAGTTTGGCTTTCTCCGGTCCAGGCAATTGTCCTGCCGCTTTCCGATAAATTCACGGCATATGCACAAAAAGTAGCAAAAGAGTTAGAAAGCGCGGAGATCAGAGTCGAATTAGACAACAGAAACGAGACTCTCCAGGCAAAAATTCGTGATTCCGCTTTGCAAAAGATTCCATATGCTCTGGTTGTGGGTGGCAGGGAAGAGGAAACCAATAAAGTTGCCGCAAGAACCAGAGATGGTAAAGACCATGGGCAAATGACAGTTGGCGACTTCGTAAAGAAAATTAAGGAGGATATTGATAAGAAAAGCTAATTCATGTTAATATTTCCAAGCGTGGGGGTAAGCAGTCAAAAGATATTTTAAACTAAATCACCAAATTACTGCTGCTGAAGTCAGAGTTTTAAACGACGAGGGCAAGCAAATAGGAGTACTTCCGCTCTCGGAAGCCCTAGCAAAAGCGCAGGAAGAAGAAAAGGATTTAGTTGAAATCTCAGCAGAGGCCAAACCTCCGGTAGTCAAGATAATCGATTTTAAAAAGTTTAAGTATTTAGAAGAGAAAAAAGAAAAAGAAGCTAAAAAACACGCCAAGCAAACGGAACTTAAAGAGGTCCGTTTTTCGCCTTTTATAGGCGAGCATGATCTAAACACTGCTCTTAAAAAGGTCAGGGAATTCCTGGAAGAAGGAGACATGGTAAAAATCTCCGTCGTCTTCAAGGGAAGACAAATGGTCCACACTGAATTCGGGCCAAAAATGCTTGATAAAATAATGGCCAGCCTTGAAGGAAAGGCGGAACAAGAAAGAGAAGCAAGGTTTGAAGGACGCAGATATGTTACAGTCATAAGACCGGCAAAAGGAACAGTAAAAGCAGAACCAAAAAATGAAAGCAAAGACCAAAAAAGCAGCAATCAAGCGCTTTAGAATAACCAAAAAAGGCAAGATTCTGCGCCAGCGCCAAATGGCTGGTCATCTCAAGGCTAACAAAACCAGAAGCGCCAAAAACCGCTATAAATCTCCTGCTCAAATAGCAAAAGCCGATCTCAAAAATATTGAAAGGCTAATGCCATACAATTGAAATTCAAAATTCAAAGTGCAAAATACAAAATTGCAATTCAAAATTTAAAATTAAAAGCTAACGAAGTTAGCTTCCGTAACTTTGAACTTTTAACTTTGAACTTTTAACTAAAAATTATGAGGGTCAAAAGGGGAGTCACCACACACAGAAGGCACAAAAGGCTTTTGGCAAAAGCCAAAGGTTATCGTGGCGGCAGAAGTAAACTCTATAAAGAAGCCAGACAAGCAACAATTCATGCAGGAGCAGACGCCTACCGGGGCAGAAAAGAGAAAAAGAGACAAAGACGCTCTCTTTGGATTGTCAGAATAAGCGCGGCCCTTGAACCACACAACGTTTCCTATAGTCAGTTTATGGGCAAACTCCACGCTAAAAAAATAGACCTTGACAGAAAAATTCTCTCACAAATCGCCATCGAAGATCCCAAAGCCTTCGAAGCCATTGTCAAAAAAGTAATTTAACCTTGCTATAATTAAACTATGCAAAAAGGCTTTGTCTCTTTAATTGGCCTTTTAATAGCACTCATTTTATTCATCTTCTTGTTTCTTATAATCACCAAAATACAAACCAAAAACTCAATAGGCCCGGGTGATGCCAGAAACCTCGAGCAAAAAGCGCAGGATACTGTCGACCAATACCAACAAAAAGGAATCGAAAATCAAAAAGTCGACCTAGAACAGTAAACTTCACTTGTCAAGCAATTGACAACATTATCCTCACTTGTTAAAGTGCACTCTACCTCTCGGCTTTGAAGCATTTTTCAATTTCGAGAGGTTTTTTGTTTCAAAAGTCCTACGTTTGCAGAGTTAACAATCATTAAGATAGAATTTCCTCATGGATCAGAAGATCAAAACAGTTCTCGACGATGCAAAATCCAAAATTGAGTCTGCAAAGGTTGTCAAAGACCTGGAACAAATATATATCGAAATCTTCGGTCGTAACGGACTTGTTACAAACCTCACCAAGCAGATAAAAGACATCAAACCTCAAGACCGCGCATCATTTGGTCAATCGGTTAACTCAGCCAAGAAGGAAATTGAAGAGTATTTAGAAAAAAAGCGTTCGTCATTAATCGTCAGTCGCCCGTCAACTCCAATCGACATAACTGCTCCCGGTAAGAAGCAGCAAATTGGCCATCTCCATTTGGTTTCCCAGGCAATGGAAGAAATCGCAGGCATCTTCAAAAAACTGGGTTACTCACTTCAAAGCTACCCCGAAGTCGATTGGGACTGGTATGCATTCGAGTCTTTAAATATGCCCAAAAACCATCCGGCAAGAGATGACTGGGAAACTTTCTTTATCAAGGGAGATCCGCCAGCCGGCGGAAAATCCTACCTAGGCAATCTCGTTTTGACTCCGCACACCTCAAACGGACAAGTACGGGAAATGGAAAGGGTAAAAGAACCCGCCTCGCCGAAAGCGGCGAGCCGAGGCGGGCCTCCCATACGCATGATCAACATCGCCCGTTGCTACAGACGTCAAATAGATGTTTCCCACACTCCGATGTTTCATCAGTTCGAAGGTTTGTTCATAGATAAAAATGTCTCGATTGCCGATCTTAAAGGCACTTTCGATTACTTTACCTCGCACTTCTTTGGTCCAAAAAGAGTAACCAGACTGCGTCCTCATCACTTCCGCTTTACAGAACCATCTTTTGAAGTAGACGTCACCTGTGGCGTCTGCTTAGGTAAAGGTTGCAGAATTTGTAAATCCGGTTGGTTGGAACTGGGCGGTGCCGGCATGGTTCACCCAAAAGTTTTAAAAGCCGGCGGAATCGACCCCCAAAAATATAACGGTTTTGCCTTCGGCTGGGGAATTGAAAGAACAATAGCTATGAAAACAGAATTGCCCGACATCAGGTTACTCTATCAAAACGACCTAAGGTTTTTAGAACAATTCTAGAAAATGACCAAATTCCAAGCACCAAATACCAAACAATTTAGAATTTAAAATTTTGAATTTATTAATTATTTGGATTTTGGAATTTTGAATTTGGAATTTTAAGTAATATGAATATAAAAATACCCGTTTCCTGGCTTCGCGATTACCTCAAAACCGATGTCGCGGCCAAAACAATCGCAAATTATCTGACTTCTTCCGGACCCTCTGTTGAAAGAATAGAAAAACACGGGGAAGATCTACTGTTCGATGTCGAGGTTACAACTAACCGGCCGGACGCTTTTTCCGTCTGGGGCCTTGCAAGGGAAGCAAACGCCATTTTGCAGGCAAACGGCCAAAAGTCCCAGCTTGTTGCACCCAAAGGCCTGGATACCAAACTGGAACCCGACAAAACCCAAAAATTCCCGCTCGATGTTTTAATTCGCGACAAATCTCTCTGTCAGCGCTTTACAGCAATTGTTGTCGACAACGTCAAGATCAAACCATCACCGGCAATCATCAAAAACCGCCTGGAAGCAAGCGGCATCCGAGCCATCAATAACATAGTGGATATCTCAAACTACATCATGCTCGAGCTCGGCCAGCCCATGCATACTTTCGACTATGACAAAATTAAAGGTTCGAAAATGGTTTTGAGAGAATCTAAAGCAGGCGAAAGCGTAAAAACTCTGGACGGCCAAACAAGAAAACTGCCAAAAGGCACAATTGTAATAGAAGACACAGAAAGGCTAATTGATCTTTGCGGCATCATGGGCGCGGAAAACTCGGCGGTCTCTTCACGAACCAAAAGAGTTTTACTGTTTGTACAATCCTACGATCCCATAAGAATCCGAAAAACTACCCAGGCACTCGCATTTCGAACAGATGCGGCAGCAAGATTTGAAAAAGGTATCGATTTGGCGGCAATACCGCAAGCCCTGTCCCGTGCGGTTTATCTGGCCAAACAAACTTCAGGCGCAAAAGTAGCCTCAGAACTTATCGACATTTACCAAAATCTACCTTACCCAAAACCCATTATTCTAAACATAAGCAAGCTGAACTCTTATCTGGGCGTAGAAATCTCAGCGGAAAAAGCGGCCAAAATCCTGCAACTTCTCAGCTTCACGACAAATACAACCAGCCAAACAATTACGGCAAAACCTCCGACGTGGAGATTTCAGGATATGGAAATCGAAGAAGATTTAATCGAAGAAATCGCCAGAATCTACGGTTACCACAATCTGCCCTCAACCCTCCCAAAAGGAGAACTACCCAAAGCCGAAGAATCAATTCTCGCCCAAGTCATCGAGCTTAAAAAAGCCCTCAAATTCCTTGGCCTAACTGAAGTTTTAACATATTCGATAATCTCTAAAGAATTTTTGAACCTTGCTGGTATTCAGGAAAATGAAGCTGTCGAGCTCATAAATCCGCTTTCCGACCAATGGCAGTTCATGAGACCCTCACTGATTCCATCGCTGGTCGATGTTATTGCCCAAAACCAAAATCTAAAATCCAACATCAAACTCTTTGAAATCGCCAAGACATACGAAAAAAATCCTGGCGACATCCCTACTCAAGACTTGAAAATAGCCTTTACATCACAAAACTCTACGTTTGCAGAAATCAAAGGTCTTGTCGAAAATCTGTTTGAAATCCTCGAAAGGGAGCCTAAATTCCAAAAATTTACAGACAAAAACCCTCTTTCGGATAATTCTCAATTCGCACTCATAAAAGTTGGTGACAAAGTTGTCGGAGGCATGGGAATTCTAAATAGCAAAGTTGTTGATTTTTTTGGAATCGAGAGCGACGTTTTTATCGCCGAAATCAATCTTACTACCTGCTACCAACTACCCGCTAGCCATTACTCGTACCATCCTATTCCAAAATATCCTCCTGTAATAGAAGACATCAGCGCAATTTTTGATGAAAAGATCCCGGTTGCAGATATTATTTCAGAGGTTAAAAAGCTGGGCAGTCCGCTCGTCAAAAAGGTCGAAATCCTCGATATCTTCAAAGACGAAAAAATCGGCAAAAACAAAAAATCCATAACCCTTCGCCTCTCGTACCAAAAACCCGACTCAACCCCATCTCGGGAAGAAGTTACCAGATTCCGTGAAATAATTACTCGCGAAATCTCCCGCATCTTCAAAGCACAAATAAGGAAGTAAATATAACTCTTTAAAAAAAGGTTGCACTTTGCTATTCTTATTAAAGTATGCGAAAAGTGACAACTTTGGTAGCAATTCTTGCCGCAACTCTTATTCTTTCAGGTTGCCAACTTAAATTCCCTCTCTCCAAGCAAACCAACCCTCCTGCCACCCAAATCACAACTCCCGAAACCGAAGTAGGTACTCCTAAAAAAAGCGCTCATTACGAATCAAATACTCCGGCTCACGGCACCATATTGGCAGGCGTACCAATAAATGTAGTCATTAACTTTAACTTTGATCTTGCCAGCCCATCAAAAATTGAAATTAAAAAAGACGGAGTTGACTTTGGAGTAGGAGAAACCGCAATCGACCCAAACAAGCTCACTATGAGAAGAAAAATGGACCCTGCTGCTCCGGAAGGAATCTATAAAGTCGCCTACAACGCCTGCTGGCCGGACGGTACATGTCACGACGGCAGCTTTGAATTCGCAATAAACAGGGCAAAAGCCGGCACATTTGTCGACATGACCGGTCAAAATGAAGTTTCTATTAATCTTAAAAACTTTATGTTTGAACCCAAAAATGTAAGAATCAAAAAAGGAACAAAAGTAACCTGGACAAATAGTGATTCGACTGCTCACTACGTAAATACCGACTCACACCCTGCACACACCTATATCCTGGACATGAACTCACAGGCACTTGAAGAGAGCCAGACCTATTCCTACACTTTCGAAACAGCCGGTATATACCCCTATCACTGCAGCGCGCATGCCTCTACCATGGCCGGCAACATCCTCGTTGAATAGACCTTAAATCGGCCTTAGTCTTCGCAGGACCGGACTAAGTTTTATGCAATTATAATTTAGAATATACTAACAAACGAAACTCTAAATTCCGAATGGGATTTTGAAAAGGTCCTTAGTCAG
>MFAZ01000004.1:0-11916 GCA_001776335.1 Candidatus Curtissbacteria bacterium RIFCSPHIGHO2_01_FULL_41_11
TAGGACAAACCTTGTAGAAATTGGCGGAGGAGTAGTCAGAAATACATTACAACAAATAGCCACCATGTCATACTTATTAAGAGGCGGATTATGGAGTATGGAAGAACCGGAATGGTTCAATAAACACAAAAACGCGATTCTGATTACTACCGATACCGGTATGCCCTATGGCGGCGCATCATCGGTTCCAATGGTCGAACACAATCCGCACCACCAACACCACAGCCAGGGTGAAAATCTTTCCTGGGGCAAATTTGACTCGGAAGGCAAAAGGACTACGGTCTACATGGATGCAACGGTTGCCCTGCCGCTTTTGGTGCTAGGCTTAAGAGACGACGAAGAGGTAAGGGCAATTATGGCAAACCGTAAACCACTTAAATTCACAAATCTGGGCGGCGACAACCTCCGACTTCAAAGCCCAGCCTAATACAAAACTTTTATTATGCCCTAATTGACAGTTTCAAGGGGAAATCTTATTCTTATGAAAGGTGAAGAAATTTAATTCTTGGGTTTCCCAGAAAACTTACGTTAAAAATACAGTCGCAATTCAGGGGCTAGGGCTTTTTGCTAAAGAGCCAATTAAAAAAGGCGAAAAAGTAGTTGAAATGGGGGGGGTTGAGGTCGACCGCAATCTCGCTTACCACTATGATGACGTAGTAGGAGATTATTCCGTTCAAATAGACGAAAATCTATTTTTAGTACCGACAGCAAAAAACAAGCTTCAAAAAGACGATCGAATAAACCACTCCTGTAATCCAAATCTAGGTTTTAAGGGCAAAAGAGGACTTATTGCTATGAGAGATATAAAAGAAAACGAAGAATTAACATTTGATTACGCAATGAGTATTTCAGACCCGTATTATTTGGTTTGTAAGTGCAAAAGCAGTAACTGCAGAAAAGCGGTCACAGGCGACGATTGGAGACGAGAGGATTTACACAAAAAATATAAAAGATACCTCTCCCCTTATTTGGCAAAAAAGATTTCAAAACTGTCGGGAATTTAGCTTCAAATTGAACCTAATATATTGACAATTTTATAAAAAAACTCTTTGATAAACTTACCACCAATTTTTTTGGATGTGGTGACTTGATGAGCGCCCAATTAACCGAACCTTTCGGTCTTCACTTAACTCTTGATGCATATGGGGGGTCTAAAACAAGACTCTACGACATGAAACGGGTTTTTAAAGTCTTGAACGAATTGCCGGGAATTTTGGATATGAAAAAGCTAACAACTCCATATGTCGTGGACGCTCCGCCAGTAACACCCAAAGATCAGGGAGGAATTTCCGGTTTCGTGATGATTGCCGAATCGCATGTTTCAATCCATACTTTTCCGGACAAAGGGTTTTTAACGGCCGACATCTATTCTTGCAAGGCTTTCGACACCCAAAAAGCCTTGAATTTTTTTAAGAAGCATTTTGAACTGCAAGAAATGGAAGTTAACATCATCAAGCGAGGGCTCAAGTTCCCAATGCCAAAACAAGACTTCGTCCCAACTCCCGCTCCCGCTCCTCAAGTTTCTTTTCAGTGAGTCTTTGCTAAACTATACTTATGCTTTCCAAAAGCATTATTAAGTTGATCGATGAAGCCATTATTCCAGCAGTTGTCCTAATAATCGGCAAAATGCTCGGCCTCTTTGTCGCCAGTTCCCTGTTTCACCTCTCATTTACAGTCAAAAATGCCCAGATTTTCTGGATCCTTCCCAGGGTTTCTTTTACAACGCTTAGCGACTACATTAAGGCGGAAAATTATTCAAACCTCACAATGTTTATGGTGGCTATGCTAGGAACCCTGTATGTTATCGTACGTGCACATTTCTTCCACGAAAGTCACATTACACCCAAACTCCATGCAAAACTCGTCTCCTTAAACCTTGATCGCATCGTAGCACCCAGCTATCACATTTATCATCAGGCGGCAATCTGGCTTACATTTTTGTGGCTGACAGTGATCTTTTTGGCAATCTCAAGCTTTTTAAAAATCACCTATCCTCAGATATCTATAATGGCATTTATTATAGCTGCCAACTTTTCCTGGGTTTTTGCCATGGATATTGAAAGGGAGATTGAAATTTCTAAAGAAATTTAAATGAATCATTTTACAAAAATAACTCTTAACTTTCTCTCCATTGTTCTTTTAGTATCCCTCATTGCCGCACCCATTTATTTTGCTACCAGTTTTGCCAAAGTTGCCGGCGTAAAAAACGCGTCAAAATACTTAATCGTCTCCCAAGTCGACAAGTTCCCAAACCTCACACTCTCCCAAACAGCCGATCTCTACAAACTCACTTTTTCCAAAATCGGTGAAAGTCAGGCATTTTTAGATATTCTGATCATCAATAATCCGACAACAGAATCCCAAACCTACACAATTAATGTCTCAAAAGGAGATGCCAAGATATTTTTTGGCCACGATATAGCAAACAGGCAGTCTAAAATTTCTACCCCAGCCGGCAGCTCAGTCCCCATCAGTCTCTACTCACAAGGTGGTACTAGTGACCAATTTGTCGAATTTAGTATAAATTACTGAAAATAATGGATGATTCTGGCAGGTAGAAACTGACTACCGTAAATAACTACAAAAACCAAGAAAATCCATGAGACAACAGAAGTTAAAAGCGGGACATCAGAAAGCAGAACTCTTTCCGGTGATTCACCCTCCTTTTTCTCATAAATAACATATAAATATCTCATCACCCCATAAATCACAAAAGGAACTGTAACCATGAGCCATTTGGAAGCAAGAAATGTTCGGGGAAGATAATCACCAAATAAAATCAAAACTTGCGGGCCGGCAGTTGGCGGAGGCTGCAAGAAGGTAAACATCGTATAAGAAAACCAGCTTGCTGTGGCAAACATCACAGTCAGAGAGTCTAAAAGGGATTCTGGGTAGTGAAGCAAAATTTTTCTCGATTCCACACTTCTGGCTTCACTTCCCGCCAAAAGTGTCCGCTCACTTCTTCTTTTCCCAATTGCCAAAAACAACGCAAGTGACGCTACCGTTAATATAAACCAAATAGTTATGTGCGCATCAATTAGAACTGCCCCTGCATAAACTCTCAGTAAAAATCCGGACGCGATTGCCATTACATCCAAAAGTATTATCGATCTCAAAAACAGTGAATACGCAATTTGCAAAATCGCATATGCCGAAATCGCCATGGTGAAAAACGTAGAAAACTGACTGGAGATAATGATCGCAAAAGCCATCATCAAAAAGGCAAAAACAGTTGCAATACCGGGGTTAATTCTTCCGGCCGCAATTGGCCGTTTACTTTTAAATGGATGGGCACGGTCCTTTCTGATATCAATAACGTCATTGATCATATAAGTTGCAGAAGTAACCAGAGAGAATATTAAAAAGCCGAAAATGAGCGTATATAACTTTGAGGGATTGAAAAATTCCCCCTCAAAAACCAAAGGAGCAAATAGAGCCAAGTTTTTTAGCCACTGACGGGGCCGAGCCGAGACAAACAACCAAAACGGCAGCCAGACTATTTTTGGGCCTTTTGAGGCAAATTCGAATTGAGCCAAAGTAACCCTCCAAGTATTATTGTAGCAATAACTACACCCGCAAACAGCTTCCCAAAAGCAGGAAGAGTCAGCGCGATCGCACCCAAAATAGCACACACCAGAGTGTAAAACAAGGCAATTCGCCTTTGCCCCCATCCCAGCTCAAGTAATCTGTGATGAAGATGTTTCCTGTCTCCTGAAAAAGGAGAACTACCGGCAGCTATCCTCCGAATCACAGTAAATACCCCATCCAGAAGAGGAATAGCCATCACCAGAATTGCCGTACCAACCCGTGCTCCGGCAAGAATTGCAAAAACAGCCACTAAAAATCCTAAAAAGTAGGACCCCGAGTCACCGGGGAAAATTTTTGCCGGATAAAAATTAAAAACAAGAAAACCAAATGTTGCTCCGGCACCAATCAAAGAAAGCTGGCTGACGAGAAGCTGGTGAGGATCTGCCGGATAAAATCTGAGTGAAGCCGCAAAAATCACAAAAAGCGTCACCAGTACTATGCCGGGCATTTGTCCGTCCACCCCGGTGGAAAAATTCACCATATTTATAACCCACACAATCCAAAAAAGAGCGAAAAGGTCCGCCAGAATTATGATTGAATGAGTTCCCAGTAAATTAAAGCTAAAGCGCAGCGTATCAAGATGAATTACATTTCCAATTCCAAAACCGCTAGGGTCCAATACCAACAGAGGATTCGTGATAAAACTGATTCCCACTCCAGAGAAAACAACGGCAAGTGCCGCTAAAAATTGCCCCAAAAACTTAACCGGCGTTGGAAGATCAAGTTTGTCGTCCGCAAGTCCAACAACAACCAGAATTAGTCCTCCCAGAAATATGCCGAAAACCTGTTTAGATAAAGTTACAAATATCAAACTGACAAAAACTACGGAAAGATAAATTGGCAAACCACCTGCTCTTGCAACTGTTTTTTTATGAAGGAGTGCGGGGTGGCTTCTTTTTTTCGGATCGTCAACAAGCCCTAACTTGGGTGCAATAAAAATAGTAAGTGGCACCAAAATAAGACTAAGGGCAAAGGCCAAAAAAAATGCCAAGACAAAAATCATGTCAAAAGAGAGATAATTTTAAAAACATCGTAAAGCGTAGCCATAGAAAGCAACAGATTAGAAAATAAAAGTACTCGAACTAAAAAACGCTCACTCGAAACAATAAATATAGCAAAAGTATAATTTACGACAAGCGAAATAAATAAAATTCCGGGCAGCAGCCAAAGCCAGAATGGAGCAGCCAAAAGCGTTTCCCCCCAAGGTCTTGAGTAAAAAATAGGCACCTGTGGAGGCAATTTGCCCCATGAAATCAAAATCAATGCCGACTGAACCAAAAGACACATGAGAGAAGCCAAAAGTACAAACGAGGATAGCCTGTCTCTTTTTATACTTTCCTCTGCCTCACGCCTAAGTGTTACAAGAGCCATAAAACTACCGAATCCGTAGCCAGATAGAACTGCCTTCGATTTCGGAAATCAAAGTATAGTTGTTAAAAATGAGTTTCTCAAGTTCAGAGAAGTAACCAATCGAAGAAGGCAATTTTATTATATATTTCGGCATATTTAAAGAAAGCGCCCCTGCCACTTCTTCCTTTCCTCCCGGAACCCCAAAGACATGGAAAGATGTAACATACCTCGAAGGATTTCTGAAATCATTGATAGCATAAAGCCATGGCAAGTCTCCCCAAATATAAACAGATGTTCCCTGTGCTTTTTGGGAAGCAAAATAATCCGAAAGCAAATTAACTGTATTTACGTTTCTGTCGAAAAAGTCATTGTATGATTCAACACTTTTTGCTCCTCTTGCAAGATCGATAAAATTCCCCCAGTACTTAATTTGACTGGTAGGTGCGTCGACCAAAAAGTCAGTGAACAAAATTTTTGTCAGAAATATTAATGGTACGAAGAAAAAAACAGCAAATACAAAAGCCGCCTTTGTAATCTTAGGTCTAAGATTGACTGAAGCTACCAAAAGAGCAACCGCCGGTGTTGCCTGAACCAGATAGTGTCCGTAGGTTCTGCCGGAAAAGTAACTTCCCAAAAACGAAAAAGCGCACCAAAGAAAAAACAAATGGGATACGTCCAGACTTTTTTTTCTCTTTTTCCAAAGTCCAAAGATAATTGCCGCAACTATGGGCATGAATTTAGAAATGTTAATGATTATGGCATACCTTGGACTTTCCCCAAGATAAATTCGGTAGTAAGTGTAAGCGGCAAAAATCCAATCGCCTACTAAGTGCTTTGGCAAAAAATACATAAATGTCAAAAAATAGGGAAGCAAAAACCCTATGCTCAAAACAAAACCTTTTTTTACAAAATCCAAAAACGTTTCCTCATGAAGAAACAGGAAAATACCCAAGGCAGCTGCTTCCAGTGCCCCGACCTGTTTATATAAAGAGGAAACAGCCAAAAGTATTCCCGCGGTAAAAAGTGATACATAGTCAAAATTACGCTTGATGGCGACTAAAATTGCAAGGCAAATCGGCAAAATCATAAATATTTCTGTCAGGGCAAGATTACCCTCGACAATCCTAAGAGATGAGATAAAACCAAAAACCAGCGCCACAACAAGTGCCCGATTTTTATGAGTAACCGAAAGGGCAATTTCATATATCGCTGCTGCGGTAGAAAGCACGACAACTGTCGCAATAAGTCTTAAAGAAAACATCGAAACGCCCAAAAATTCAAAAATTCCCCAGTAAGTTAAATAAATCATTGGTGGTTTATTGTCCCAAGCGCTTTGATACAAAACTCCGCCAAGATTTAAGTTTCGACCAACTGCGGCGAAAATTCCCTCGTCACCATACCAGAAAGGTTCATAGAGGGAAGGAAACCTGAAAAGAAAAATAACAAAAAGGATTAGTGCAAAAATCCACTGAGTCTTGGTAATTTTTCCAATTAAATTCATAGTTGTTGTTTAAGTTCCACAGATGGTCCCGGTCCAAGATCCCAATATCTTCCCGCAGGCATTTGGCCTATTGTCACAACTTTATTAGCAGCGTATGCATCCAAAAGACTTTTGCCGGAAGACCGTACCAGCCCCTCAGTCAAAACTATCATCTCATTTTTGATCCCGTTTCTATTTCTGTAATATAAAACTTCCGCAAACGATGGCAAAACCGTCACGATTTTATCTGACTCGTCTAAATTTGGAATAATTTGCCCAGAGTAGACCTGCTTAAAATTAGACGGATAGCTAAAAAATGTATTGTAATCAATATAAGAGGAAGAAACCAAAACCAGACCAATGGAAACTGCAAAGAGCCGATTAGGTAATTTTTGAGCTGCGTGAACAATGACCATTGAAAGAGGCACAGCAGCAGGAATCAAATATCTCCAGAAAAAAATTGGCCTGAAAGGCATTTTAAATCCGTCAATTGCAAGACCTGGCAGAGTTGCCAAAATAAAGGGCACGATTGCCCAAAACCAGATTAAGATATAAGGTTTTTCAAAAGTCCTCTGGCGCAAATGCTGCAGAAATCCGATAAATCCAAGTGATATCGACAACCAAAATAGTACCGGGCGTAAAATATTTTTGTCCTCACCGCCTAAAATTCTAAGCAATGCTTCAAAATGTGTATGCTTCCAATCAATTTGGGAAATCCAATAATCAGAAGAGACCGATTTCAACTGACCAAGCAAAAAAGGAACCCACGCCAGATATAAAATGCCAACGACAGCAAAAGCACCTGCAATCTTCCAAAAAATCTTGCGGTCGAAAAGTACCAAATACAATCCCTGAGCCGCTAAGACAAAAAACATATAATAATGTGTGTAAATCCCGAGTGCTGTAAAAAACACAAATAGAATATACAGCCAAAAATTTCTTTTACCCTGAACTTGCCCGCCCTGAGCGATGCCGAAGGGTTGAAGGGCAGAGAGCTTAATCAAAAAATAAATAGAAGCTGTAGCCGCAAAAGCAAACATGGTATAGTTTCTTGCTTCAAATGCATAGCGGAAAAATATTGGATTTAGTGCAACTACGGCACATGAAAGAAAACCAAATGTTTTGCCCCGAGTCTCAGAAGCCAACTTAAATACCATAAAAATTGTCAAAATATAAAAGAAAATAGAGATGGATCTCGTGACTATTTCAGTAGGAGGCAAAAATTTATAAACGAGCTCGACTATCGTATAAAAACCCGGCGGATGGAAATCTGCTGCCGTAGTTTTCAGCATTTGCAAATAAGGTAACTGCGAAATCAAAGAAGTCCAGGCTTCATCTCCCCAAAACCCTCGTGTTAGATAATTTTGCGCCAATGAAAACATCTCATTCAGTATAGTAATTGGTACCAAAATTGACAAACACAAAGGCAATCAATAAACTTGCACGGTAATGGAGCGTCCCCCAGAAAAATCTAAGGGAAACCAGCAGGCAGAAAGTAACACAACTAAACCATCGTTGGCCCTGCTTGTTTCATTTGGAATGGAGCAAAAAGGGTGGAGCCAGACAGACCTTGCAGAGTCAGCAAATGTCTCACAGTCCTTAGTATCAAACCTTTTGCGTTCCCGCAGACGTAGTTATAAACTCGAAAGCCTCCAAAGGATTGCGGATGCACTTGATATGGAGTCTATACCCTTAATTGAAGCATCAACGCAGCAACCCGCAGAATCGGATTTAGATGAAGAACTGGAATTTTTGTGGGATAAAATTAAAGAATTACCAAACCATTCTAAAATACAAGCTAGAAACGCTTTAGCAACAATAGTCCGTCAATCTGAGATGAGAAAGAGTCAAAATTAAGGCCCGCCTTGGGTCAGTTGTCTGTGCCAGTCTGCAAAACGTGCCGTCAGGTCCAAACTTGCAACTGGATATCCGGAAATGCCACTTTTCTCAAATCCATAATTTAAAAGTGTTGCTGCCGCAATTTCACGATCCTCCAAACTTTTTGCACCGATAACAATTGCCATTAAATTTTTATTATCCCTGCTTGAAGTGACAATTGTTGAGTGCCCTGAATCTTCCGTATATCCGATTTTGAGACCGTTTACACCGGGATAAATTCCCAAAAGAGCATTCCAGTTTGGTAAATCGAAAACTTTATGATCACTATTTTCGTTGAGCTTTTTGTAACTTGTGCCTGCTGCGTCGCTGATTAACGGATAATCCACCTTTGCACTATGCGCAATAATCGCCAAATCAAAAACAGTCGAATAATGATTCTCGCTATCAAGGCCGGTCGACGTTACAAAGTGCGAGTCCACCGCCCCCAATTTCGCAAGCTTTACATTTACCAATTCTTCAAAAGAACTTGTTCCACTACCTATTTCTTTCCCGAGGGCATCTGATATTGTTTCTGCCGCATCATTTGCGCTTGTCATAAGTGATGCATAAATTGCCTCGGAAAGCGTCAATTTATCCCCGGTTTTTAGCCCCAATTTTGTTGGAATCTGCCTGGCAGCATCCTCAGATACCATCAACTTTTTTTCCGGATCGGCAATATCAAGAGCAGTCATTGTTGTCGCCAGCTTGGAAAGCGAGGCTGGTGCAATCCTCGCATTTAAATTCATCGACCAAATAACACGCCCACTATCCATGTCGACCACGGCACCGGCGCCAATTATTGGAATAGTTTTCAAATATTCTCCACTGCCCCAACCGACCGGTTTCCAATCACTATTTCCGCCTAACTTTTTCTCTGCTTCCATAAAACTCACCTTTTGGCCAATAGGGGATACGAACTTAGAAATGTCCTGAGTGCTCGATTGTCCTCTCCAAACTGCAAAACCGACAAAAATTAAAACAATTAACAAGACGAACCTTTTTTCAAGCCCCACAAACCTTTCAAAAACAAACTCCTTGAGAAACATTTTTAGTTTGAAATTATTGTTCTGTCCGACAAATACTGATTTTTAAATGTTGAAGAAAGAAGAGACCAAAACCTGTCGCTGGCACTGTCAAAACCAAGAGCCCAAATTCCTACGCCGGCAAGGCCTTGTTTTTTGGCAAATTCATATTTTAATGACAACGATTTTTCGTCTTCCATATAAACCACGTGCCACCCGGAGTTGTCCCAATATCCGCGCCATGATACCTGCGCCTGGCTATCCCAGCCTCCAACCGGTGTAACAGAAAGTAAATTATTGTCACTAGCTTTTGCGTTTGTAGTAGCAAATGCGCGTGCAACTCTATCGCTATTTGGGGCAGGACTCTGTGCAGGATAATTCCAGCCATAATATGGAACACCCATGATTATTTTATTTGGATCTGCTACTTTCAAAAAATCGGTAACCGCTGTTGATACGTCATACCAAAATGGTCCTTTCCCCTCGTTGAAACCATAAAGCGGGGCAGCAGGTCCTGCTTTTTCCGAACCCGGATAATAAAAATCGTAAGCCATCATAAAAATTGCGTCAGTTGATTTGGAAAGCGAAGCTATATCGTATATTTTGTTAAACCGTTCAGAAGATGCCAAAACCGAAACCGTTACATAAGGGTTGTTCAAATTTTGTTTTAAGGTTTGGGTATATCTGGTGGCAAATTTTGAAAATTGAGCTCGGAGCCTTGGGTCAGAAGGGATATATTCAAAATCAATGTTCACTCCATCCAGATTTTTCTCGGCAAGCACCTCAATCGACTCCTGACTAACCCTGTCCCAGGCCTGCTCATCTTCAAGAAATGTCTCGATGGTGGCTTTATCCATTTGTGTTAGAGTAACCACCCGTCGCACATTGTTCTCCTTAGCTTTTTCGAAAAGTCCGGCAAGTTTATCGCCCTCAAAAACTTGCCATTCGTAAGATTCGCGATCAAAAGAGCCATTCGCGTTAACCGGGATGGAAAAATATGCAAAAGTTGTCAAAGTTCCCCAGTCGACATTGGAAAGTTTTGACAGAGTCCAAAAAGGCGCAAATCCAAACACTTCGTAATCAGCTTTCGTGTAAGCTGGGATAGGCGAGATCAATCTTTGAATAGCGGGTTGTTTTATCAAAAAAAGGCCCAAAAAAAAGACCCCAAGAATTAGGGTCCAAAAAAGCCCCCAGAGGGCAAACTTATTTCTCCGAAGGTCTTCGGGCAGGTTTAAATCCACAAGCCGCTACCTTACCAAGTGAAAAAAAGTTTGTCAATCTTTCACATCTTTTCAGTTACGCATTAGGCCCGCAGTCCTGAGCGAAGTCGAAGGACGAGGACCGTAGGGATACGGCAGAAGCTTAGACCTTTTCCGTAACCCTATTCGTAGAAAGGGTACACTAACCCTATTCGTAGAAAGGGTACACCTAGACTTTTTCCGTAACCCTATACTCCAAATACTTTCCCAACATAAGTCTTGTATGTGCATCAATTCCGGGCAGCGCCGTAAAAATCAATGTAAAAACAGGCATCAGAAGATATTCGAGAGGAATGAATAGTTTACGCAACAGGGAAACACTTTCCTGCCTTTTTGGTCTTTGACGAATATCTAAAATTATAATTACTGCCAAAAAGACCCAACACGCGGTCAGAATACCAAAAGAAACCCTGGGCAAATTTTGTCCCATCACAGTTTGTGCAAAAACCGGGTTCAAAAGCACAGGAATATTAGCCCCCAGCGTAATTGCAAACCAGTTTACAGGCCACAGGAAATGATCGGATATTACACGAAACACCCGGATTGTCCGCTGCCAAAAAGGAATATGGCCATGAGTCAGCCAGTTTTTAATAAAATATGCATCGTCTGAAACTCCCCACGCCCATCGCTTCTCCTGCTCATAGAAATTAATCAGCGACTTAAAATAACTCGTCGATTCAGCTGCGTCTGCAAGTGCCGGCAAAAATATTGGGTTAACTTCCACCTTGCCGTCTTTGGCAAAATAACTTTTGAAAAAAAGTCTAAAATCTTCCGGAATCACATCTACATCCCAATAACCAATATCGACTAAAAGTTTCATTGAAAGTGAATACATTGAAAAGTTTATAAGTTTATCCGTTCTGCTATTTTGACCGGTATGCCAGATCGAACCTAAACTGTTCATGACACGAATCGGCACAGGCACCTTCCAAATGTTGTTGTAGTGAAGAATCACCGGCTGCCAAAATAAAAGGTGATGATTGTCACTTGTCAGAAATTTATAGGCAAGACAGGCGAGATATTTTTCGTGTAAAATTCCATCAGCATCTTTTGAAGTAACAGTCATATAATCAATATCCCGCCTTTGCCTGTCTATTAAAATTTTCTTCGCGTACTTTCCGGCATAAGCTTCATTGGAAGATTTACCTTTAACTTCTCCCGCCAAATCAGGATGAAAAGTGATCAAAAAATTTGCAAAAACATTTTTGTATTTCTTCTCAAGCACTTTTGCTTTCTTATGCGCCTCCCGACCTTCGCGCTCTTCAAAAGCAACAACCACGGTTATTTGTCTACGTGGCATGTCTTGAGAAGAAATGGAATCAATACCCTTCTCAATTGT
>MFAZ01000004.1:11933-16172 GCA_001776335.1 Candidatus Curtissbacteria bacterium RIFCSPHIGHO2_01_FULL_41_11
AAGTGGGAATTACAATTAAATGGTGAACTTTACTAAACCCCGGCATTTTTTTGGCATCAGCGAGCCAGTTATATTCTTTTGCAGCATTCATCTTCACATGGGAAACCAAAGCGCTTATGGCAAAAGATCCGGATTTATAGAACCACAAAACATCAAAAAGAATTATGTAGTAGGCAACGTAATGAGGAATCCAAAAAGCACCCCATATGGGGAACAGTATTAAAGTCCACGAAAAAGTCCCCGGCAAAATTTCCAAAAACCGGTGAACCTGACGATCGTATTTTTCTACAAATTCCTTAACCATTTATATTCCGAACAATCTCTGCGCGTTTTTAGATGTTACTTCTTCAATTTGTCCTACGGAAAGATTGCGAAGTTTGGCAACAAACTCGGCTATTATTTTAACATTTTTAGGTTCATTGCCCAAACCACGAAAAGGTACAGGGGATAAAAAAGGGGAATCAGTCTCCAAAAGCATTTTATCAAGTGGCATACGACTTGCAACATCCTGCACATCTGGTGCATTGCCAAATGTTACAATTCCGGAAAAAGAAATATAAAAACCTAGTTCAATCGCTTTTTGTGCCGCCTCCCAGTCCCCGGTCCAGCTATGGAATACTCCTGTTCTTGTCGGTAGACCGTAGACTGTAGACAGTAGACTAAATGTTTTTTTCCAAGCGTTCCTGCAATGTACAACAAGTGGTAGATCCAATTCTGCAGCAAGTCTAATCTGAGCTTCAAACAACTTCTTCTGAAACTGCCTGTCCTTGTCCACCATCTTGATCCGCTTCTCACCATCAAGGTAAAAATCATACCCGCATTCTCCAATGGCCACAACTTTACCAGAACTCGTGGCTATTTGTTTTAATGTTTTAAAACACTGTAACAAAGATCCGGCATTCCCCACGTCATCTTTTCCATCCTGAGCGTGAATGCCTACTGTGGCATAAATTTGAAGATCAGGACTTGAATATCGTTCTGCAATCTCGATGCATTTCCTGCTTGCCTCAATACTCGTCCCGACACAAATTATTTTATCGACTCCGTCAGCTCTTGCCCTCACAAGCCATCCATTTAAGTCATCAGTAAAGTCCAAATGAGCATGCGTATCAACCAGTGCCATTCTATATACGAGGGAATAAAGGTTTTTCTGCGCTTATCTTCCCTGTAAATTGATCCAAAATTTTCTGCGAAGTTTGCGGCAAAAATGGTCCTAGATTAAACGCAATTTCCCGAATTTCTTGAGCAATTGGTGTTATCGATTTTTTAAGTGCAACTCCCTCAAGCTCCCATGGTTTATCCTCGTTTATCTTTTTATTCAAAGTAGATATTTCCTCCCAAAGCCCAACAAGCGCATGATCAAATCTAAAGTTTTTGAGATTATCAGAAACCACTTTTTTAAAAGTAAAATTTTTCTTTGGCGGCAAACTCAAATTCGTGTCAGAAGCCAGTCTGGCAACCCTAGCAGTCAGATTCCCAAGCCCATTGGCGAGCTCTCCGTTATATAAATCCCGAAATCTCGAAATTGAAAAATCCCCATCCCCCCATGCCGGAATTTCTCGCAGCAGATAAAATCTCACAGCCTCCACACCGTATTTCTCAACTAAGTCAAACGGATCAACCGTGTTTCCTAATGATTTGGAAATCTTCTGCCCGTCAACTGTAATATATCCATGGACAAACTCCTCGGTTGGCAGTGGCAGTCCTGCAGACGCCAGCATTGCCGGCCAATAAACAGCATGGAAACGAATTATCCCTTTCCCAATTACATGCAAACGATTTGGATTCTCGAGCCAGTATTTCTTATATAGGTCCTGCTTTGCAGGAAATCCCAAAGCCGTCAAATAAGTCGTCAGCGCATCAAACCAAACATACATTACTTGTTCGGGGTCACCTGGCACCGGAACGCCCCAACCTCTTGCTCGCGAAACAGATCTGGATATACTAAAATCCTCAAGACCTTGTTCAATAAAAGCTAAAACTTCATTTTTTCGAGTATTAGGCACAATTTTCAATTCATCAGAAGAAATCAGCCTTTCCAGATGTTTTTGATAATTGGAAAGCCCAAAGAAGTAATTTTCTTCTTCTATCTCTTCAATATTTTCGTGTCCGTCCGGACACTTACCATTGGCAATCTCATTTTTGGTATAAAATGCTTCACAACCGACACAATAAAGCCCCCTGTACTTCTTTTTATAGATATCCTCTTTTTTGCAAAGTTTCCATAGTTTTTGCGCCCCGGCAAAGTGATGCGCAAGACTTGTCCTATTGAAAACATCCCAAGTGATATTCAAAGCAGGTGCAAGGTTTTCAAAAAGCTTTGCGTTTTTTTCAACAAGCTTTTGTGTAGGAATCTTTTCAGCCTCAGCAGCCTGAACATTTTTTAAACTGTTTTCGTCACTTCCTGAGGCAAAATAAACATCATAATCCAGTGCTCGATAAAACCGCGCCAGTGCATCTGCCTGTACAACTTCCAGCGCAAAACCTATATGCGGAGCCGCGTTAACGTAAGGAATAGCAGTAGTAATATAAATTTTCTTACTCATCGTAACCTAAATTATATCTTAGTGCCGAAGAAAAATTAGAAGACTAATTTTGTTTCAAAGTTGGTTGAGTGCGCAAAGCTTGTTTTATGTGTTCCAACACTTCAGTCAATGGAGGTCTTTCTATTTCCTGCGTTGTACTCCAAGGTACTCTTAGTTCTTTAGGTAAGTCTCGTTTTGCTTCAAATCGCATAACCTGCCCGTCTTCATTAATAGTAAATCCGTAATATGTATCAAGGGTTAGTTTGTCTTGTCCTCTTTTGCCTTTTAATTTGACCCCTACACTAATTTCTCGATCGGATTTTTCGACTAAAACAAACCTAAATGTACTTGTATTTCCTAATCTATCGATACCCGACAACCAACGATAAGTACCATCAGGTGCCTGCAGTACTGCCCGCCTTTTATCGATTATCTCGCCTAGCGCTTCAATAAATTCAAGAGTTGCCATTCCTCTGTAAACTGCGTCTTTATCGTCAAGAATAGCTGAACCTCCATTAATCTCTTTAAATTTAAAATCATCTCCAGTCGTATCAACGACGATTCTCATTTTCCCCGATGAAACTTGAAGGTTTGTTGGACTTAAAACAACTGGAATAACATGCGCATCTTCAGAAATATCCAGCGGAAATTTTGTCACATACTCCAATAATTCATCCGGCGTGACCTCAACAGACAATAAACTTTGTCGGACGAATACTCTATCAAAACTTCCCGAAGCTACTTTTGCGACCAGTGAATTTGCATAGGAAGTGTATGCCTCATGCATTTGCTCGCGCGCAAGGCCCGCCAAATCCTTTACTGACGCAGCCATTGTGAGTGCCCGAAGTACCGCCTCTTTTGTCATTTTTTCCAGCCAATTAAAGTCTTTTTTTAATTTAAAGTCAAATTTGCCCAAAAGTCCAAAAGGTGAAATGATAAACATATGAAGAAAGGCTATCTAACCCCGCCGGTAATTATCATTCTCGGCCTCATCTGCTTTTTTGTCGGGGCTGCACTTTTCGCCAACACAAAACTATTCCCCAAAACAAAAACCCAGCCGGTTTCCTCAACGTCACCATTACCTTCACCATCTCCAAAATCATCGCCAGACGAAACTACAAATTGGAAAACATTTAAAAGTAGTCGCATTCCACTAAGTTTTAAATACCCTCCAGTTTGGCCAGTTTCAGCAAGTAATGATGCATTTATTAATCAATTTTCAGGAAGAGTTGAGGCAGTAGATTTTGCCACAACATATATTCCAAACTCTCGAGGTGACAGTTTTGGGTATATTATCGTGGACCAAGATTCAAAGGATAAAGCACCGGAGCAATACTTAAAAAGTACATATGATGATATTTCAAACGATTTAATAATAAAAAAGTTTCAAATTGGATCAGATCTTGGTTATAAAGTTGAAATACAACCGAAACAATCAACAAAAAAACTTGGCGGGACGTTTTTTGCGGCACATGAAAGATACGTAGTTTTTAAAAACGGATTAATTTATGAAATATCTTTAACCAATCCAACTTTTATGGATTCGGATCCAGAAATTGTAAAAAAATCTTTTCTCCAAATCCTCTCCACCTTTAAATTCACAAATTAGCCTAAACCCTTATTTGATATTTGAAATTGGATATTGGATATTTGAAATTCCCTAAGGATTAGGTGTAGGTGACGGCGACGGCTGTGGGTAAACCTGCGGGCAGGA
>MFAZ01000005.1:0-18160 GCA_001776335.1 Candidatus Curtissbacteria bacterium RIFCSPHIGHO2_01_FULL_41_11
TCTCATTTCGCGGGTTAGGATTTTAATTAATTTCTGTTTGTCGTCTGCAAGTAGCGAGCCTTCTTTGGCCCTTTCGATTGCTGATTCGATAACACTGTCTCGAAAGATCATTTTCTTTTCTGCATAAATTTTTTCGCGTTCTATAAGTTTTTCCCTTATTGGTTTTTCGATGGAGGTCGGTTTGATGTTGTTTTGTTTGTTGTATTCGATTTGAATTTTACGCCGTCTTTCAACCTCGTCTATTGCACGTTGCATTGAACCTGTTGTGCTATCCGCATATAAAATTACCTGTCCTTCGAGATGACGGGCGGCACGCCCCATTGTTTGAATCAGCGATGTTTCGGATCTTAAGAAACCTTCTTTGTCCGCATCAAGGATTGCGACCAAAGAAACTTCGGGAAGGTCCAATCCTTCTCTTAAGAGGTTGATGCCAACCAGGACGTCAAAATTACCAAGACGGAGATCGTCGAGAATATCTGATCTGTCCAAAGTCAGTATTTCACTGTGAAGATAATTAACTCGGATGTCTTTTTCCTTCAGATAATTTGACAGTTCTTCTGCCATGCGTTTGGTAAGGGTTGTTACCAAAACTCTTTGTTTTTTGGCTACACGTTTCTCTATTTCTTTGATTAAGTCTTCTATCTGACCTTTTGAATGACGAATCGATATTTGCGGGTCGATTAACCCTGTAGGTCGGACAAGCTGTTCAACAATTTGATCGGATAAATTCAGCTCGTAGTCTGCGGGGGTTGCTGAGGTGTAGATAACCTGGTTAATTTTTCTTGCGAATTCTTCAAATTTAAGCGGGCGGTTGTCAAAGGCGGATGGCAGCCGGAAACCGAAATCGACGAGCATTTGTTTTCTGGCACGATCACCGTTGTACATGCCGTTTATTTGGGGAATAGTCATATGCGACTCGTCGATAATTAAAAGATAATCCTTGGGAAAATGTTCAAGTAAACTAAACGGCGGATCCCCGGGACTACGCCCGTCGAAATGGCGTGAATAATTTTCGATTCCTTTGCAATAACCTAGAGTTTTCATCATCTCGAGGTCGTAATTGGTTCTTTGTTTAAGCCGGTGTGCTTCCAGGGATTCCCCGGTAGTTCCCAGAACTTTCAATCTCGCCTTGAGTTCCTGCCTGATGGATTCTATGGCTGCGTAAGTTGTTTCATCCGAAGCAATATAGTGTTTTGCAGGATAAAGTGCGAATATTTCCAGATCATTTACGGTTTTACCAGTTACAGGACTTATGATTTCAAGTTTTTTAATGTTTTCACCTAAAAATGTGATCCGCAAGCCATTATTCTCGTAAGAGGGCAGTATTTCTATATTTTCCCCCCGGACTCTGTACGTTCCCCTTGCAAAATCCATATCGTTTCTTTCGTATTGAAGCTTTGCGAATGCCCGAAGCAGGTCGCTCCTTTGCCAAATCTGGTTATTTTCCAGAATTAACCTGGCATTTTGATATTCTGTCGGTGAACCAAGGTTATAAATCGCGGAAACCGATGCAATGACTATTACGTCACTTCTTGTGGCGAGTGCTGTTGTTGAGGCAAGACGGAGTTTGTCGATTTCTTCGTTAACCTCTGTTTCTTTTTCGATATAAGTATCGGTTGATGGAAGATATGCTTCGGGCTGGTAGTAATCGTAGTAGGAAACAAAGTAGTTGACCGAGTTTTTAGGAAAAAATTCGCGGAATTCCTGATAAAGCTGGGCTGCCAAGGTTTTATTGTGAGAAATAACAAGGGTTGGTTTTTGAACCTTTTGAATTACGTTGGCGGCAGTAAATGTTTTGCCGGAACCTGTCACACCTAAAAGAGTTTGGTGTTTTAAACCTCTTTGGAGACCTTCTGTTAGTTCCTTTATGGCGTCAGGTTGATCACCTGTAGGCTTGTAAGATGAAGTAAGTTCAAATTCCATAAGAACTTACTATTATAGCCTATTTTATTCTTATTGAGTCGGTTGGTTTTTATTCAGTACTTTTACTGTAGATTTGCCTTTTTGAACCAAAAAATGCTCTCCTCCACACAAGGTAAACGGCTGGGTCGCCATGTTCCCGTTTACGGTATAAAGTTTTGTTTTGGAAACTCTACCGGGTTGTTCGAACGTCGCCCCATTTTTAACTTTTAAACTTCCCACTACTGCCCCATTTATTTCTCTGGAAAAATGAATATATGTCAATGTTTGTATGCTGGCTGAATCACAGGCAAGATCGATAGTTTCTACTTTTGATCTTAAAACTGGCAATATGGGTTTTCTACGAAAACTTATTTCTATCTGAGTGAAGCGGTCTGGTTGGGCCATTGCAATATCTTACCGAAATGATATCTGATGTCAAGTGCCTTGACAACTTGGGGGTTTTAGATAATTTTGGTGACGCAAAACTCGAATCTGGGTCTTGACAGATTCGGGTTTTATTTGGTACATTCTTGATGATGGCAACGGTTTTATACAGGAGACAAAAGCAGATTTTGGATTTTCTCCACAAATATATTAAAGAAAACGGACATGCTCCGACTTTGGTCGAAATTGCCAAAAAGCTTGGAGTCAGATCACTTGCAACCGTCCACGAACATTTGCAGACTCTAGAAAGAAAAGGGCTGATTAAAAAATCTTCCGGGTTGGTTCGTGGTATAGATCTTATTGATAAGAAGATTAGTGATGTTGTGCGCGGAATCGAGCTTCCCCTGATGGGATTTATCGCCGCCGGCTCGCCGATTGAACCTTTCAGTGACCCAACGGCTAAGTTTACTGTTTCTCAAAATTTAGTGTCCCCTCGAAAGAAGTCTTATGTTTTACAGGTAAAAGGAGAGTCAATGATTGAAGACGGCATTTTGGACGGCGACTTTGTAGTGGTCGAGGAAACCAAGGAAGTTAGAAACGGAGATATTGTGGTCGCCATGATTAATAACGGTGTTGTAACTCTGAAGCGATTTTTCAAGGAACCGGGTAGGGTAAGGCTTGAACCTGCAAATTCCTCAATGCAGCCTATTTATGCCACTGACGTAACAATTCAAGGCCGCGTGACTTCCGTAATTCGCAAGTATAACTAGTTATAAACTTCCGAGGCTTGAAAGGTCTCGGCCCTGCCTGCCGGCAGGCAGGTATTCTTATTTAAGTTTACATGAGCGAGCAGAACCATTCCAAGTACCTCGGAAGTATGTATTCTCTCGCATTCATCCACGTTCATGTAAACTGAACGTGGTGTTCTGCAAGCGAAGATAAATACCATCGAATTAAAGAGTAACGAAGAAGCCGATTGCCGCCGCTGTCATCAAAAGAAGTGTAAATCCTCCAAGTAAGTTGGCTAATTTTCCGTTTACCTTTGTTCCCATAGTTTGCTTATTGTTGGCTAGAAGAAGAATAAACAGTATTAAAATTGGGGAAATCAGACCGTAAAGAACTGCGGTAGCAAAGAGCGCTTTGAATGGATTTATGTTTGAAAAATTCATCAGAAAACCCACGACTGAAGAAAAAATAATAATAGCGTAAAAAGCTTTTGCTTTGTGAAACGGCTTACTAAGACCTTCCTTCCAGCCGAATATTTCTGAGACGGCGTAAGCTGCCGCACCTGCTAGCACCGGGATTGCAAGAAGACCTGTACCTATAATACCCAAAGTAAAGAGTAGTGAAGCTGCGGGACCGGCTATCGGCTCCAGAGCTTTTGCCGCCTGATCTGCCGTTTCGATCTTGTTTATTCCATTGGCATAAAGAGTCGATGCTGTTGTGGCGATTATGGCAAACATAACTAGGTTTGAGAAAAACATACCTACCCCAACATCTTCTCTCAGGCTTTTGAGTTCGTGTTTTGTGACAATTATGTTTTTATGTTTTTCCTTTTCTTCCTCTTTAATTTCTTCGACTTCTTCTGAAGCCTGCCAAAAGAAAAGGTAGGGTGAGATTGTTGTCCCCAGAATTGCGATTATTAAAGTTAATGTTTCTTTAGACGTGGAGATATTTGGAATTAGAGTATTTTTGAGAATCTCCCACCAGTCTTGTTCGGTTACAAGCGCGGCAGCAATATAGGCGAAGAGTGCGAAGGTCAACCACTTTAGATTTGTGGCTATAAATTTATACGGAAAGAAAATCATCAAAACCAAAACTATTGCCGTTATAATTGCTGCTGCCAAAAGCTTGGGAATCGGTACGAGCAATGTTGATGCTGCTGCCATACCTGCAAGGTCTGCTCCAATATTTATGGTATTTGCAGTTATTACAAGAAGTGCAAGCAAGTAGAGAAGGATTTTCGACTTGTAGTGAGTTTTGATGTTGCCCATCAGACCTTTTTCAGTAACGGCACCGATTCGGGCACACATTTCCTGAATTGCTGACATCAGAGGAAACGTCAAGAGTGCAGTCCACAAAAGTCCATATCCCTGAGAGGCACCTGCTATGGAATATGTGGCGATGCCCGAAGGATCATCGTCTGATGCGCCTGTTATTATTCCCGGCCCAAATTTTGAGAGGATCTTTTTAATGTTTCTGGGCACTTATTTCTTCTTGCGGAGTTTGTGGTAAACGTAGACTCCTATTACGATTATAGTCAAAGCAGCAATAAGAATGTCAAACTTACGAAAATATGGTCTAATGATTTCCCAGTTTTCACCGAGTTTTACCCCAACTATTGTAAGAAAACCTGACCAAATTAGGGAGCCAAAAAAGGTCAAAAGACTAAATTTGATAAAGGGAAGTTTGGAAATTCCGGCAGGAAGAGATATTACAGTTCTTATTGCAGGCAGTACTCTGGCGATTGCTGCAACCCACTGTCCGTATTTGTGAAAAAGATTAATGGCTGAATCAAATTCTTCTTCGGTTAGGAGAATAAATTTCCCGTATTTTCTGACTATCTTTTTGACAAGCCTTTCGTGTCCCCAGTACCCAAGTGCGTATGCAAGCCAAGAACCGAAAAGGTTACCCAGGGCACCTACAAAGATAACTGCCAAAAGATCAAATCGGCCTTCCGAAACCAAAAATCCTGAGAAAGGCATGATTACTTCAGAAGGAATAGGTATAAGAGCAGACTCGAGAGCCATTAGGGCAAAAATGCCGGGGTATCCCAAAGTTGAGATTACTCCCATTACCCAGAAGACTATAGTTTCAAGAATTGATTCGTTCATAAATTGACAATTGCCCACTGACAATTGACAATTGACAACTATCAATGGGTGTTCTGTATATAGTAGCAACTCCGATAGGGAATTTAAAGGATATTACCTTAAGAGCCGTGGAAACTTTGAAGGCTGTGGATCTGGTGGTATGCGAGGATACCAGAGTTTTTGGAAAGCTTGCAAACGAATACGGAGTCGACAAGCCGACTTTCGTGCTTAATGATTTCAATGAAGCCGTAAAGGTTGATCAGTTGATTAAACGCTTGCAGGATGGTGATAATCTGGCTCTGGTTTCGGATGCCGGTACGCCGCTTGTTTCGGACCCGGGCTTCAAGCTAGTCCGAGAAGCCGTAGCAGGGGGTGTCAAGGTTGAATCGATCCCTGGTCCGACAGCTGCTATTGCGGCTCTTACGGTTTCCGGCTTGCCATGTGATAAGTTTATGTTCGTCGGTTATTTATCCAAAAAAGACGGTCAGAGAAAAACGGTGCTTATGAATTTAAAATCTATTCGGGAGATATTGAAAACTACCTTTATTATTTATGAGTCTCCATTTCGGCTCGTAAAAACTCTCGAGTCGATAAAAGAAGTTTTCGGAGATATTGAGGTTGTTATTTGCCGTGAGCTGACAAAGATGCATGAGGAAACAAGGAGAGAAAAGATTTCTGCATGCATTCAAAATTTTTTAGAAAATACTCCCAAGGGAGAATTTATTCTTCTTTTGTAGTTGCTCTTGTTAAAATCCGCTGATATGCAGTCCTTTCGTCGGGCGGTATTTGATAACCATGTTTGAAGCTTATCTGGATAGGGACACCTAGACTTCTTAATTCATTAATCAAAATTCCAACAAAATCCTCTTTTACATCAAAAGCTAGCGCTATTTCATTTCTGCCTATTCTCCTGTACTCGGATTCCAAAAGGAATTTTAGTAAACTCATTTTTGTAAGACGTTCCCTGGGTTTTTTTGTTGAATCGTGATCGCTTTCTTCCCGGAGTGCCCTTTTCAGAGAAGTAATACCTCTGTGGCGCATAAGCCTAACGTGTTGGGTGTTTGTGTTCATAACTTTACCAATTTCTTGGTAAGACATGCCTTCTGCTCTCATTAGCATGGTTTGTCGGAATCTTGGACTGATTTTTCCCAAAGCAGCGAGTACATTTTGAACTTGTATATTTGTTTCGGCTTCTGATTCTGTGTTGTGTGGAGAAGTGGGCACAATTCCTACTGAAGCCTGAAACTCAATCGATGTGTGTTTTAGTGATGGTGACCTTGAAAAGCTGTATATAGCATTTGTGGCTACTCTATTTAACCACGAAGAAAACGTTACGCCAGGCCTAGGTTTATACCTACCATCAATTATTCCACTGTATGCCTTTTCAAGGATGTCCGATGCTAGGTTTTCCGGGTCATGATTTCTTAGAGCAAAACTAACTCTTTTTAGAATTTTTGGAAAATGCCTTTCCCATATATTAGTGAAGGCTTCTGTGTCGCCACTTTTGATTCTTACTATATCTGTCTGGTCTTGTGCGTCTAAAGTAGCATCTGGTTCTACTTGGCCTGCCTTTTCAATACGCTCTAAAGTCATCAGATAATTTTATCAGTTTAAGTATTAGATTTAAATTACTCGAGTAAATTCCGTCCGGTCATTTGGGAAGGTTTGGGGATATTTAAAATGCCCAGAATTGTCGGAGCAACATCTGCCAGCAGGCCCATTCTAAGCTGCAGAGCTTTACCTCTGAATTCGGGTATTGCCAGTATTAAGGGTGCCGGGTTTCCATTATGTTCGGTATCGGGCTCTTCCGTTTTGGGATTAATCATTTGCTCGGCATTTCCGTGATCTGATGTAATTACAATGGCGCCTCCTTTTGAAAGAACCAACTTTGAGATAATACCGATATATGTGTCTATTGTTTGAACAGCTTTAACCGTAGCTTCTAGATTACCTGTATGTCCGACCATGTCTGCATTGGCAAAATTGATGACAATAAAATCGTAAACCATGCTATTTAGTCTGGATACTACCTCTTTTGTAATTTTTTCTGTGGACATTTCGGGTTTTAAATCGTAGGAGGCAACTTTTGGAGAGTCTACCAATATCCTGTCTTCGCCGCTAAAAGGTGCTTCGCGCCCGCCGTTGAAAAAATAGGTGACGTGAGCATATTTTTCCGTTTCTGCTATATGCAATTGCTGTAGATTTCTTTCGCTTATGACGCGTGCTATTGGCATAAAAATCTGTTGGGGCCTGTAACACACTGCTGAAACCGGCAGATCTTTTTCATATTCGGTCAAAGTAACAAAAAATAAATTGTTGATTTTTGGCCCTCTTTGGAAGGTTGGTACAACTTCTCCAGATGTAGTTTTCGTGTTTTTAAACTCGCTTTGTACAAACGCTTTTGTTAGTTGTCTTGCCCTGTCAGGACGGAAATTGAAAAATATCACACAATCTCCTTCTTTGACTGCACCAAGCGGCTGGCCATTTTCGTCAGTTATCATTGTCGGTTCAATAAACTCGTCTGTTATCCCTTCCAAATACGACTGTTCAATTACTTCCTGCGGGCTGACTGATTTTTTTTCTCCACTACCTGTTATTGCCAGATAAGCTTTTTGCGTTCTGTCCCAGCGGTTATCCCGATCCATCGCGTAATACCGGCCTGAGATGGAAACAATTGTTCCTAATTTTTCCTCCTGTAGTTTTTTAACAAGCTGAGGCATATAGATTTTTCCGGAGGTGGGCGGACTGTCGCGTCCGTCTGTGAATGCATGTATTTTGATCTTGTCCGGTGGAATTTGAGCGTTTTTTAAAAAGTCGAGCATTGCTATTAAATGGTCAAGATATGAATGGATAGAGCCAGGGCCGACAAGACCCATTAAATGAATGTTTGATTTATTTTTTATTGTAAAATCAACGGCATCTTGCAAAGCCTCATTTTCAAAAAAATTTCCGTTTGATATATCAATATTTATACGCAGCACATCCTGCATAACTATTTTGCCTGCTCCAAGATTTTGGTGACCAACTTCGCTGCTTCCAACCTTACCTGTAGGAAGACCCACTTCCGGACCTGTTGTTTTAAGGTATGTATGGGGGTAGGAAAACCAAAAAGCATTGAAATTAGTCGGGTTTGCCGCGGTTATTGCGTTACCCTTGGTGTCTGCTGCAATTCCCCAGCCGTCAAGAATACAAAGAACAAGGGGTTTTATGGTCCGAGTAATTTTAAGCATCTTGAGGTTAACTTAAGAAAGTTCATGCTCAATTTCCAGTAAACGGTTATATTTGGCAACCCTTTCCCCTCTTGCCGGTGCGCCGAATTTTACATAATCTGCTTCGACACCAACGGCAAAGTCGGCTATAAAATCGTCGTTCGTTTCTCCCGACCTGTGAGAGACTATAATTTTAAATTTATTTTCTCTGGCAATTTTTACTACATTTAAAGTTTCAGTTATGGTACCAATTTGGTTGGGTTTTATGACTGTCGCATTGCAAGCTTTTTCGTCAATTGCTTTTTGAAGCCTATTTGGATTTGTAGATATTAAATCGTCACCGACAATCAAAGTTTCTGGTCCGAGTTTTGAAGTTAATGTTTTCCAACCGTTCCAATCACCCTCCTCCAGGGGGTCTTCGAGAGAAAGAAGATGGTATTGTTCGTTTAGGGTTAAGTAAAAATCCAAAAAATCGGTAGAGGTTAGAGGAACCGGCTTATCCTTAATTCTGTATGCTCCTCCCTGGAGAATAGCCGAGGCAGCAACATCCAAACTAAAAAAAGCGTCAAGACCCAAGCGGTAACCGGCTTTGTTAACGGCTTCCTCCATGATTTTGAGGGCATCCATGTTGGAGTAGAGGTTGGGAGCATAACCGCCTTCGTCACCCACAAGAATGCTGGCATTATGGGTTTTTAGGGTTTCTTTAAGCGAGTAGTAACACTCAACGCCAATTTTTAAGTTTTTGGAATAAACGTTGGCCATCGGCGGAACTACCATAAACTCCTGAAAATCAAGATTTTGGGACCCGTGTTTGCCGCCGTTTAGGATATTAAACATAGGGGTGGGAATTGAAAATGCTCTATCGGGTTTACCCACAAGCCCGGCAATATAAAGATATAGCGGCTTTTTTTCTGAAGCAGCCTGTGCTTTGACAGTAGCTCCTGAAAGCGCAAGAGTAGTGTTGGTGCCAAGATTGGATTTATTGTTGGTGCCATCCAGTTCAATTAGAGTATGGTCGATTTTTACCTGGTCTTTTGCATCCAGGCCGATAAGTTTTGGTGCTATGACAGCTACGATTTTCTCAAGATTTTTAAGGACTCCCAGTCCCATAAATCTGGACGTGTCTTTGTCCCTTAGTTCCACAGCTTCATTTTTGCCAACAGAGGCCCCGGAGGGCGAAGAAAAAATTCCATAACTTGCATCTGTAAGCTCTATTATTGCCTCAACCGTCGGATGACCCCGGCTGTTAAGGATTTCGCGAGCAATAATTTTTTTTATTTTCGCCATTAGTTTTTTGTAATTAGCTTGTGTTCCGCGTCATGAACAAATTTTCTAGTCGTTTCGATGGCATCCGGATTTACGGAAATTGAAGTTATCCCCCAGTTAACCAGCATTCGAGTAAGTTCGGGATATACTGATGGTGCCTGACCGCAGATTGAACATGTTACATTATTTTTTGCACAGGTTTTTACTATTTTTTCAAGAGCCCATAAAACAGAAGGGTTAAGTTCGTTAAATTCGCTGGCTACCTCTTCGTTGTCTCGGTCGGTTCCAAGCATCAGCATGGTTAAATCATTTGAACCAATAGAAATTCCGTCTACGCCCACATCAATAAAATCTTCCAGCATAATGACATTAACAGGAATTTCGCACATCATCCAGAATTTAAAACCCTTATCCTTAAAGAGACCTTCATTTTCTACCAGAGATTTTACGTTTTGGAGCTCCTGGACACTTCTGACAAATGGAATCATCATGTGAAGATTTGGGTGTTTTGCCCTGACCCTTTTGATGGCCTCAAGCTCTAACTTAAAAACATCGGGGTCTTTTATATATCTATAAGCCCCCCGGTAGCCAAGCATGGGATTTGGCTCAACCGGTTCGTACTTTTCGCCACCTTTGAGGTTTCTATATTCGTTGGATTTTAGATCCGTAGCCCGGTAAATAACGGGTCTTGAGCCAAAATTTTTGCTAAAAATTGAAAGTTTTTGCGCCAGAACCTCTATAAATTCTTCCGATTTTCCATCTTCTATAAACTTTTTTGGGTGAGTACCTATTGTTGCCAGAATAAATTCTGCCCGCAACAGGCCGACTCCGTCTACATTTTTTGCGGCAACTTGCGAGGCAAGTTCAGGTTCGGCAAGGTTGACATAGACATGAGTTGCTGTTCTGGTTATGCTGACGTGAGCTGCTTCGTTTTGGTGCAGGTCTTTTTTTGTATGCATGGCAGAACCTTTGTAAACTACGCCTTTTGCACCGTCTACCGTTACTACCATTCCGTCTTTTAACTTTTTGGTGGCTGTTCCGGTTCCCACAACGCAAGCAATACCAAGTTCTCTAGAGACTATGGCAGCGTGCGAAGTCCTACCTCCGAGATCCGTGACGATTGCAACAGCTTTTTTCATTGCAAGGACGTAATCTGGATTGGTCATTTCAGTCACCAAAACATCGCCGCTCTTCACCTTAAAAAGTTCTTTCGGCGAACTAATTATGACAACTTTTCCTGATCCTATTGTCGGGGAGGCTGGGGCACCGATAACAATTGGAGTCAGATTTCCAAAAGTTCCTTTGGGTTTTTTCTGGCTTTCAAGTTCCTCCTCAACTTTTTTAAAAGTAGTAATTGGGCGAGTCTGTACTATAAAAAGTTTGTCCCCTGCCATAGCCCACTCCAAATCCTGGGGGAAGAAGTAATGTTTTTCGATACCTTTACCGATTTTGGCAAGTTCAATTATTTTTGCATCCGGGAGTTTTTGAAGCTCTCGGTGGGTTTTAGAAACAGCTATGGTTTTATCAGCTTTTTTGGAGCGTACCAACTGTTTCTTTTGATTTACAATATCTTTTTTTTTAATCCTAAAATCTTTCGCGTCTATTTCATAGTGATCCGGCGTAACTTGTCCGCCGACAATAAATTCACCCAAACCGTATATTGCTTCTATTACGATTGTGTTTTTATCGTTTGTAACTGGATCGACGGTGAACATAACTCCTGAGGTGTCAGACTGCACCATAATTTGGACGGGAACTGCTATACCGACTTTGAAATGATCAAAGTTTTTCTGAACCCTATAGAAAATAGCTCTTGCTTCAAAAAGGGATGCCCAGGCGTCTAGGACGGCTTGCCTAACAGCTTTTTTCCCCGCGACATTTAAAAAAGTAGCCTGTTGGCCAGCAAATGAAGCTTCTGGTAAATCTTCTGCGGTTGCAGAAGAGCGAACTGCGACATATGCGTCGCGGGCGCCTGAAAGCTCATCGTAAAATTTATCGATTTTTTTGGATAATTGGCTGTCCAGTTCCATTTTTTTTATTTCGCTCTGACAGGCTTCGGCTTTCTCCTGAAGGTTTACAGGGTTTTCTATATCAAGGTTAAACAGAAGACCTTTTATGCGATCTATTGCTCCTGTTTCCTCAACATTTTTAAAATAAGCTTGAGCTGTGACTATGAAACCATTCGGGACGGGGATTTTTGCTTTGTAAAGTTCCCCCAAGTTCGCTCCTTTGCCGCCTACGTATTTAATGTCATCTTTGTCTACGTCTTTAAACCAGACTACGTCTTCCATGGATCTTATTTGCTCTCACCATGAAACTGGCAGTTTCCGGAGACAGCGCCTTCACTTCAGCGTAACATGCGAATTATAGGTATAACAAGAGCTAGAGATATTTGATGAGCATTACAGAAAGAAGCGTGGTTGGTGATAAGCTAGTTTGGCCGGATTTGATCAAATAGTCGATTTTAAGTGAGGCATTGTAAATTGATTTAAGCTCATTTATAGTAAATTTTTCTGCTTGTGTGCAAATTTTCGACCATTGCCAGGGTGCAAGGGATCTTCTTGTGATTTTTCCAGCAGGAGTTGATCCGATATTCAACTTTGCCAAAATAAGCAAAAGCAGTCTGTTTTGCAGATTCCAAACAAGACTTGGTTCATCGCCTAGTTTTTTCAGCTCGCTTATCAACTTACTTTTGCCTGGAGCTAGGCTGTCCAAAAAATAAAATATTTTTGCCGGCAATTTGAAGTTCTCGATTTTGGAGATTCTTGAGAGTTTGGAGATTATTTTTGGAGTTAACTCGTCGCTTTCCCAAAGAACAATTTCGAGTCCATCGGGTGCGGTTTCCAAATGGTTTGGGAGATTCTTGTTTTGTTTAAGCAGGTTTTTTATAACGATAACTTTTTTATCGTCAAATAAATCACGCGACATAAAAGCCATGTTTAGCTCCTCTTCAGATGTTTCTTTGTCAAAATAGGTTTTTCTGTAAGCTTTGTACAAAGCCAAAACTTGTGAAAGTCTGTTGTACGAAGATATGGTATCGGTACCGTGGAGAACAGTTATCATCAAGCTTTAATCACTTCCGTACCTGCCTTTACTTCCTTATCTGTTTTCATCCCAAATTCGTCGCCCTTTTTAGCTATATCTATTGCAGCATGCTCTATTTGCATTGACGAAACTTTTTGATTAAATTCACTTCCGTCTTTGGAGACGAGTTTTACTGTGTCACCGATTTTCAAATCTGATTTTGTAAGTTTTACAACTGCTACTTGTATTTTATCGTAGTAATGAGTTACTTTACCTATTTTTTGATCAGCCATTTGATATCACCACCCAACCATTTAATTAGAACTTTCGGCGGTATTGCCATTGTCTTCTTTTAAAATAGTAGTAATTTTGGTGTTGGCTTGTTGTAATTTGGACTTGCACAGTTTGTGAAGAGATACTCCTTCTTCCAAAAGCTTTAGACCAACTTCCAGGTCCAAATTAGGATCTTCCAGCCTTTCGACAATTTCCTCAAGCCTTTTTAAAGCCTGAGTGAAATTGAGGTCTTTAGTCATACTTTTGTTTTCCGGTCACTTTAGACTTCAGTCTTCCGTTTGATAACTTTATACCAATTGTACTACCAACAGCAACGCCTTCGACACTCCTAATAACCCTGTTGTTTATATCAGTTGTAATTGAATAACCTCTCTTTAGAGTATTTTTGGGTGAAAGCAGCACTAGGGATTTTTGCAAACTTCCCAAAATATTTGTGTAATTTTTTAAAAAACTCTGGGTCGATCTTTTAAGTTCGTAAAATTTCTGGCCGGTTTTTTCCAGTGCGTCCGATATCAAATATTTTTCGTGCCTTTTTAGACTTTCTTTAATTGAGCTAAGTCTGTGAGGCAGGTCTTTGAAAGTATTTTGGGCATGTTGAAGCCGGAGATAGTAATGGTCTAAGGTCTGAAAGTTTTTGGAAAAATAATAGTTGGAGTTGGATTTTAACTTATATTTGAACCCTTCCAGAAACTCCAAAACCTGTTGGTAGGAGGAGATTACGATATGAGCTGCATCGGTCGGAGTGGAAGCGCGTTTGTCGGCAACCCACTCTGCCAAAGATTCATTAGCTTCATGACCGATTGCCACAATAGTTGGCGTTTTCATGGCAAAAATACACCTGGCTACTTGTTCGTCGTTAAAAGCTGCAAGGTCTTCCAGGGACCCTCCGCCACGTGTAATGACAATAATGTCGAACTTCTGAGAATCAACTTTGGGTAAAACTTTAAGGAGACTTGGAACGGATTTCGGGCCTTGTACTCTAACGTCTGCAGTGAACAGTTCAATTATAGGAAAAACACCTGTTGTATGACTGCGAAAATCATTCCAAGCGTCAGAGCCTTCGGAGGTCACAAGGCAAATCCTTTTGGGATATTTTGGAATTTCTTTTTTGTGGGATATGTCGAAGAGGCCCTCGGCTTTCAGCTTTCTAATCAGTTCTTCCAGCTGTCTTTGCAGATGTCCGTCGCCGGCTTTTTCGACTCGAGAAATTTTGAACTGATATTTGCCAAATGGTTCATAAAGGGAAAGGTTACCGAAAGCAATAATTTTTTGGCCGACAGGATTTTCTCCAAGATCTTGAAGCATGTAATCTTCAGCGATACAGGGCAAAACTGCTTTATCGTCTTTTAGATCCAGATAATAAAAATTCCAGTTGGGGTTTTTGCGACAAGTAGAAACTTCGCCCTCGATCCACATCACCATCTGTTCGAGAGTTTGCTTGGCAAAAAAGTTTGCTTCCGAAATGCTGTAGATTTTCCGGTCTTCAACTAGTCTCATTTGTTGTTTTAAAGTGTAACAGATTCGGAAGGGATTGATGAAAAAAATCGTTTCTTATCAAATTTTGACCGGGTTTGACCTCTTTTGTCCCAGTTGACAGTTTGTTTTACACGCTATATATTTACCGTTGCTTATCGCAAGATAGGCAAACTGAAGGGGACTTTCGCAAGAAAGTCCTTTTCTTTAGAGTTGGAGAAAAGCTACGCTTTTTCGATATTCCTCTTTCCCACCAGAAGAAATTTTATTTAAAACAAATAAAATTCCGAGGACTAACAGTTCTCGGTTTTGACTAATTTTATGAATCACCAATGATTAAATTACAAGCACCTCGGAAGTTTGATTCTCCTTTATTTCATCCGTGGATTAACAATCCGCGGCTTTCGTGAAGTCAAAATAAAATTCAGGCTTGTCTTGATTTTGACATAGTTTGATCTCTTTTATCTCAGTTGACAGAACTTGCGAGCTGGAGTATATATATTGGTGCTTATCGCAAGATAGGCAACTTGAAGGGGCTTCTCGCAAGAGAGGCCTTTTCTTTGGTCTTTAGAAATACCTAAAGGAGCTAACCATCTCTTCCAGTATTTTAGTATTTGCAGCTACATCTTCGTCTTTTGAAGCCTGTTGATAAGAAATTATCACCGGTTTATCGCTTGCAGAAATTAGATAGCTAATTTTGACAAGTCCCTTTTGTTCAAAATTCGCTCCGGTTGTCTCCGCTTCAATCCTTCTTGCCGATTTACCGTTCACTTCGACATTTTTAACTGAAATTACATTTTGAAAATCGTTGGGATTTTCGTAAAATTTTGTAGCTCCGAGCCATTCGTCAGTGTTTGTGACAATTATTCTTATTGTCGTTGTGAAATTTGAGGTGTCATACGGAAGCACAAAAGAATAAGGTGCAAAATAAGAACATTTCTGATCATCTGCTCCATAGGTTGTAAACCAGTCTTTGGGATAAGCTATTTCGAAGCTGTAGATTGTGTTTGCACAGAGTTTGACGTAGGAGGAGGTTATTACTGCAGTTTGTGTATCCGAAAAAGGTACAGGGGACTCGACCGGAGATTTAATAATTTTTTCTGTCGACTTCCCTTTTACTTTCGTAAGGTCGATTGAAGTTGAATTTTTCCCCAAAAAATAAAAGCTTGCAGCATATACCATTAAAAAAACAGCAACTGCCGCAAACTTTAGATTTTTTTTGAAATCTGCAAGGTTCAATATAATATCCCTTTAATTCAGGATATAAATCTTACCTGCCTTATGTCAATTGACGTAGTGTGCGAGTTAGGCTGCAGGTGCATTGTCGGGTGCATCTGTGCCCTCTGCTGGAGTTTCTTCTCCGCCAGCTTCTGGTTCAGATGAACCTGCGCCGCTACCTGTGTCTCCGCCTACGTCACCTCCAGCTTCGCCGGCATCACCTGCCGGTTCTTCTGATCCACCCGCAGGAGCATCGCTGCCTCCCATGTCAGGAGCTTGTCCACCACTCTGATCGTCTTGTTGACCAGAATTTGTGTCATCACCTTGTCCCGTTGGGTTTGTGTCGTTTGGGTCCATAGTATTTCCTCCTTTATGTGAATTTTACCAAATTGAAGCTAGTCTTTGTCAATTAGTAAAAAAATCTAGGACTTTTTGGGGTAGAGGCAATTTATCGATTTTGGTGGGTGGAAGGCTTTCGTATTTTTGCTGCAAATTGGTGAGTAAGAGGTTTTGCTGGGTTTTTATTTTTTCGAATTTCTGCAGGTTTCTTGTGATATCAAAAATTTTGGTTTTTTCTGCAAGCAGTGTATTTGCAAGCTTTTCGTTTTCTTTTTTGGCTATTATTAACTGCTGGTAAGCTTTTTCCAACTGAGTAGGCTCTTCCGGGTTTGTGCTGTCTTTTTGAGAGAGAATATTTAGTATTTTGTCGGAAACGTTTACAAGAAGTGTTACATAGGTAATTTGCGTGTCAAAATACGATTTGTAAAGTTCCGGTGGGGTGAGTTTGGAAAGACTTTTGAGAGATTCATCAGTTTGTGTTTTAACATCTTTATAATAGTTTATAATCTCATCTTTATTATTTTCCTTCCAGATTGTTTCGTCAGTTAAAACCGGTAGGTAAAAGCTGGGGCCGGAAGCATAAAGAACATCTCTTATAAAACTTTGCTCTGTGTAAATTTCCCCAAGGCTATTTTGCGTGTTACTAAAAAATGTAATGACGTCAGAGTTTGGACCGGAAAGATTTTCCGGCGGTATGGATGAGTTCAAAGTTAATTTTGTATTTTGAATATTTTTTTCCATTGACTCGAGCTTGGAGAGTGATCTTTCAAGATCGTCAAGCGAAATAAAAAAGCCTGATGCGGCAGCTGAGCTTTCTTTGAGTGAGTCTACAAGCTGAACTTTTGCGCCGGCCACCTGGAATGAAGACAAGATTTCGTCTATCGACTGGTTTTGGGAAGCCAAAATGTTACTGGTGTTTTGCAAATAGGCTGCCTGTTTTCTGATAGGAGCTTCTTTTTTACTTTCATAGTAGATAATGCCAGAAGTGATTCCAACCATCATTAAAATCACAAATCCTGCAAAAAGAAGGATTTTGCCCAAAGGACCTGTATTGGTTTTTTTATCCAGGCTGTCAAGGTAGTGTCTATATGACTGAACTTGCATCGCGATCTTTTTATCAATGATACGACAGGACTCAATCGTTTGACCAGTTAAAAAATCTTGAGGTGACCAGTCCTGATAAGAAACCGCCGGTGTGGGCAATATAGGCTACGGTGCCTATTGAGGTTGTAGCTACGAAAATCGAAGCAACTCCATTAAAAGCCTGGGTAAGAAACCAATAGATGAGCATAAAGCTTGCAGGGACAGCGATTAGAAGTGGTAGTCCGAAGACAGGTACAATGGTGTCGACTTTGTTGTGTGGAAAGAAATGTGCATAAGCTCCAAGTACTCCTGCTATGGCTCCGGAGGCTCCCAGCATCGGCAGTGAAGAGTTGGGAATAAAAATGTATTGTGCAAGGCTTGCTGTAATCCCGCAGAAAAGATAAAAGAATAAATATTTAAAATGGCCAATTTTCGCTTCGACATTATCTCCGAATATCCACAAAAACCACATGTTGGAGAGGATGTGCAGGAAACCGGCATGTAGAAAAAGAGACGATAAAAAAGGTGTAAGTGTAGCAGTGTCTGATAAGTCGATTAAATTGGGGGTGAGGGCGTATTTTTGAATTAGAAGATCAAGATTTGGCGTGGTCAGCTCCAGAAAAAAGATATAGAGGTTTGTCAAAATTAATGTCAAATTGACTATGGGGAATTTGCCGGAACTTTGAGTATCGCGCAGGGGAAACATCGTTATATTTTACTACAATGAATCAGAATTATGCCTCTTGCATTTCGGGTTTTCTTCGGATATATTAAATATATGTCTTATGATACCCCGATCAACGAATCTGTTTCTGTTTGGGCTTTTTTCGACCCTTCGGCGGATACGACCCTTTCGACACATTCGATAAACTCAGTGCAAGCAGACTCAGGACAAGCTCGTATTTTCCCTATTGCGATCTCGTGGCGAAGGCGGCTGATCAAATTTCAAAAATTAATTTTTACAAATACTAAAAGGGTCGGCGGGGTGAAGCTTATTGATCTGGTTTGCGCTTCGGAAAACAGTAACTTTGAGCTTGAATACAATAGCGATAATCACTTATGGAAATTGAAGAGAGTGATGCCAAGGGAATAATTGTTAAATTGCTATATTGCTAAATTGTTAAAAAACAATATAAGAAAGCTTGTATCTCGCAA
>MFAZ01000005.1:18177-26825 GCA_001776335.1 Candidatus Curtissbacteria bacterium RIFCSPHIGHO2_01_FULL_41_11
GAAAGCTTGTATCTCGCAAGCTCGATATAACAATGCAACAATATAACAATCGAACAATCCTTCACGTCGATTTGAACAGTTTTTTTGCAACCAGCGAGCAGCAGGCGAATCCTTATTTACGAGGAAAACCTGTTGGTATTATTAAAGCCCGTGGCAGGACTTGTGTAATCGCGGCTTCTGTTCAGGCTAAAAAATTCGGGGTTCGGACAGGAACCACTACTTATGAAGCTAAAAAGCTTTGTCCCGCAATTATTCTGGTTGAAGCCGATTTTGATAAATATGCAGACATCACTTATCGCTTTATTAAGATTTGCAAAACGTATTCTCCACTTTGCGAAGTATTTTCTTTGGACGAGTGTTTTATAGACGTCACCGAATCTGAAAAGTTTTTTCCACGCCTGCCACGCAAGCCGAACTTGGAAGAATCGACATGGATGGAAATGGGCAAAAGCTTGCGAGGCGTTGCGGACGGGGGGAATGTTTTTAATATTGCATTTGAGATTAAAGACAGGTTGAGAGCCGAGATTGGTGATTATATGACCTGCTCTATCGGCGTTTCCTACAACAAGCTTCTTGCTAAGCTTGCCGGCGAGCAGATTAAACCGGACGGGCTTTTCTGGATCACCGACGATAACGCTATTGCGGTTTTGGATAAATCGGAGCTAATGGATGTTTGCGGAATCGGCTGGGGATTAAGTGGACATTTAAGAAAACTTGGAATTGGCAGTTTCCCCCAGCTTAGAAGCAAGTCTTTGGCATTTTTGCATAAACATTTCGGGCCTTGGTGGTCCGTGCACCTTTATAACACAGCCCGTGGAATTGACGGTTCATCTGTTAATTCTTTTTTGAGCCTGGAAGAGGCTAAGAGCGTGGGCAGAACTTATACTACACACCGTAATCTATATAAGAAGGAAGAGGTTCGGCGACTGATGCGTAATTTGTGCGAAGAAGCGGCGGCAAAAGCAAGGGCGATGAATCTTGCGGGTAGATATGTGGGAGTTGTCCTTCGCGGCGGGGAAGAGAGCAGATATGGGCATTTTACCCTTAAAGAATATATTGACGATGGCAAAAAGTTTTTTGATTTGTGTCTGCAGATTACGCGCGAATGGACGCTGCCATATGTCCGCTTTTGCGGAGTGACACTTGGAATGCTTACCAAATCCGAATACTTGACTGCTCCCCTTTTCCCTGGTGAGTTGAGACGCCGAAAGCTGGTTGCGGCTCTGGATGCAATTAACAATCGTTTTGGTGATTACACAATTTATCCCAGCCAGCTTTTGGGAACTTCTATAATTAGACCGGAGGTAAATGGCTATTTTGGAGATCGAGCTTATAGATTAAAAATCATGGTTCGCTGACTTGAAATTTTTTAGAAAATCAAGCGGTTGATATAAGTAGGAAAGCTGTTTAAATTTAATATCGATTGAAGTAGGATTGACTTTTGTGAAAATTGATGTCCATACTGGAACTAAAGACGTATTTGCTATACGAGAAAAGATGATAGCTGCAGAGACAGTCGAGGTAATTCGAGCAACGGCTGAAGAAGATAAATACAAGGTTGAAGATTCTCAGGGTTGTTTCCGCGCATCAGGGGGTCCGGAAACGGATTTTGATGCAATTTTTGGACGGGACGGGTTGATCTCCATAAAATCTAGACTTCATTCCGCACGAAGATCGCCAGATCAATTAGAACTTTTTAATCCCGTACGTAAAACACTTCTTACTTTGGCGCTTTTCCAGGGAAAAGAAATCAATCCGGCAAGAGATGAAGAACCGGGTAAAATTCCTCACGAACTGCGCTTTCCTGATTCAGAAAAAAATATTGAAATACTGGAAAGAATGAAGGGAGAAGGCTGGCCAGTGGTCAAAGATCTTCATTATTTCGGATCAGTTGATTCAACTCCACTGTTTGTAGACGCAACTTGTGAGTATTTTCTGGAAACAGAAGATTTAGAATTTTTTAGAAAATTAGAACCTAATGTGAGAGCAGCAATATGTCACATGGAGGAATTTGGCGACATGCTGGGGGATGGTTATATCAGGTTTTCCGCAAGAAACAGAAACGCACTTTTGAATCAGGGTTGGATGGACTCCTTTGATTCTTTGGAAATAGAACCCGGTGTACGTCCAAAGGAACCTATTGCATTGGTTGAAGTGCAAGCTTATGCGTATAGTGCTTATGTAAATGCAGGAGAAGCATATAGGAGAATTGGCGATTATGGGCTGAGCAAGGAACTCTTTCAGAAGGCTGGGCTTATTAAGTCGAGATTTAATGATGATTTTTGGATGGAAGACGAACAATATTTTGCTTGTGCTTTAGATGTTGACAACAAGCAGGTGCGAGAAATTCGTTCTAATCCCGGACATGCAATCCTTACCGGAATAATTGGTCACGAGAAGCTTCCTAAAATTGTCGACAGACTAATGCAACCTGATATGTTTACACCGCACGGCATTAGAACTCTAAGCAGACTATCTAAATTTTTCTCTTATACTCCTCCCAAAGGTTATCATAATGGTTCGATTTGGCCGCACGACAATGGTTTTATTTACCTTGGTCTTAAAAAGATGGGCTTTTTGAAGGAAGCTATAGCTGTAAGAGATGCCCTTTTGAGTGCCCAACATAGCTTGCTTCGTGATTTTAATATAAGAAACCCGGAACTTTATACCGCTGATTTTGATGATAATTTATTACCATATGATACGGCTCAACATCCTCAGACATGGGTCCGAGAAATAAATGCTATTTGGACTAACCCTAGAGAACAAGAAGAACTTTTAACGGCTTCTTAATCCTTCGACAAGCTCAGGATTTTAATTCGTGAAGACTTGGGTGAACATTACTCCGTAGACTCCCCCGTCGATTGCTCCGATGCCAATCTTTTTAAATGCAGGATCAAGTATATTCCTTTTGTGGCCGGGACTGTTGATGAATCCTGTCATGGCCCGATTGGTATCCGGAGCAAGGGCAAGATTTTCTCCGGCTAATGTGTAAAAAATTCCGACGTCCTGCAGCCTATCCCCGACATCCTTGCCTTCCGGGGAGAAGTGAGAAAAATAGCCTCTTGCAAACATGTCCTCGGAGTGTTTTCTGCCAACCTCTGCCCTTTTTTCATCCCATACAAGAGGTTCTACTCCTGCTTTTTGCCTCTGTTCATTTACCATTTGAAACATTTTCTGCTCGCTTTGGCGGTCAACTGTGCCTAGCGGTTGTTTAAAGCCCAGGTCGACAGACTTTTTTTCTTCAGGGTTAACTGTTAAAAAAGTCAGGCTTTGCTTGGCAATCGGGCCAAAGATATTATTGAAAGGGCGCTCCAAAACTCCTGCCTGGTCGAGAAGCGGTGAGCCGATTTTGGAGTTGAGAATGTCTTTTTTAATTATCGGGTTTATAGGAAGGGACACTATAAAAAGAAGCACGAATGCCAGAAAAAGAAGAGCGTTTAGGATGGCAGGCATAAAACCCAGATATTTGTTAAAAGGATTAGCCAGAAGATTTTTGACGGTTTTTTTAAAAAGAGCGCTGAAAACTGTGAAAAACAGGGCTTCTGCTGTGAGCCAAATCAAAAGAAAAGCGACGGGGTTTGCAGCTATTTTGGGAATATTAAATATGTTTATTAAGACACCGGCAACCGGTTGGTAGAAAGCAAGCGAAGCGATAAGAGAAACCAAAAAGCCGACGATGTCGATTAGCTGGACAAAAAGGCCACGCTTGTAGCCTTCGATGGCGAAGAAGCCGATAACCATGAGAATAATAAAATCTACCCAATTCATTGTTGGATGTTAGATGTTAGATTTTAGTTGTGTCTGTAAATTATATAGGATGTAGTGTGCGGCTTCAAAATTAAATTATCGTCGGGGGTTGGTGTAAAGATTGTATGCCCGGAGAAACGATTTTTGAACAGGTAAAGAAGCATATGCTGCTGCTAAATCCTTATTGCCGTCGGCGTGAGCTAGAGAAGCTTTTGCCAGAGACCGATCACGAATACGTCTGTTGATAGCAATATCGTGGTAGTCGTTTCCATAAAGCAATGTTTGTGCGAGAACACCAAATATTACTCTTACTTGTCTTTCTGTAGGAGTTGTTGAAGGTTCTTTACCTGTTGCCAATTCTGCTAAATATATGAGAATAGGGTCTACAGTCTGTAATACTTCTTCAACCTTCTGATCGTGTCTTTGTCTTAGGCGCTCACCACCATGGAACATAGCAATCCTAAAGCTTTTCCGATATAAAGGGTCTCGAGCTTTTATGAAATCTTCAACTGACTCAGCAAAGAATTTATATAGATTATCCGTATCGCTTAAAACCCGCTCTGCGCTACTGTTGTAAAAATCAAGTAGTGTGTCTTTTGGTTTGGATTTTCTTTCAGCCATAAGTGAGCATGAGGGACAAATTAAATCACTATTTGTTTACCGCGTCAACTTGAAGGACTTGTGGCTGGATTTGATAATGTGGGGGCACAGGGAATAGAATGGAACGCCCTGATTGACCACGTTTTACTTATACATAATACTTTCAATAAGCTCGCTGTTTAAGAGTCAATCGAAGTAAAAGTAATTTCTATGTTAAGCTGAAATTGTGAGTGAACAACTAGTTGCTTATATTCAAGATGCTTTGAATAAGGGGGCGTCAAAAGAGCATATCATAAAAGCGCTTTCGGACAGTGGTTGGAAAGAGTCTGATATACAACATGCCTTTTCCTTATTAGGGAAAAATGGTGAGCAAAATAGTTCTCAGAGCAAGCCTTTTTCAATTAAATTTTTAACTTTTTTTTATTTACTGTTCAGTGTATTATTTATAATTCTAACTATTTGGTCGCTACAGCAAATTGAACCTGGTCCAGCGCCATTTTTTACTGGTTTTATTGCGATATTTTCTATCATAACTGCGGTAAGCCTTTTCCTTTTTAACGCAGCATTTTTAATCATAGTGGGAACTTCTACTCTTATCCTTTTACTTTTCCTATTTTATTTGGTATTTCTTTTACTCGATCCTATTCAAAACCTCTTGATAGTAAACACATTGCAACCAATTTTTTCAGAGGCTGGTTTAACTCTTTTTGTCACATGGGCTATTTTTTATGCAATCGCTTTTTGTTTTGGGTTTACTTTAGTAATAGTGCTTAAAACTTTAGCAGAAAAGCTAATGAAACAGCCTACTAGAAAAGGGTTAATGGCCTTTTTAATTTTTATTGCTTTGGTAATTCCAATGCTGTTATTGAGTTTGAAATTAGCAACTGGAATTAAAAAATATAGCACATATAAAGAAAATACTGTACAAGCAGTAGCTCAAATTAGCATGAGTGACTTCATTGAGGAGACCGTGCCCGACCTGAATGATATTCTTTCTGAAACAGACACATTATTTTATTGAAAGCGGATCTAACCATACCTAAAACAAGGGAATACTATGTATCTGTGGATTTTATACTTCCTTTGAAAGATAATGTAGCAGCATCTGTTCCTTTTATCTCATTAAATGACTCACCCGAAAACATTTTTTTTATAGGTCAACTTAATGCTGGACTAAATAAAGTCACAATATATATGCATCCTCTTGATAAGGGTAACCAAATAAAAGTTGAGGTCTATGATGTTAAACCTGGAGCTATTAGTCCTGGGGTATTTTTGCTAAAGAAACAACACCTTACTCAACAATAAGTATCTTTTTCCTTCCACGGGTACTGGAACATTTTAAGCTTCAAATTTTCAAACAAAGTTAAGAGAAGGTTAAAATTTATGGCTAATGTGGGGGCACAGGGACTTCCTTCACTTCGTTTAGGATAAACTTCTCGTCCCAGTTTACCCAGTTTTGCAAGTTCATGATGAACACGAGTTTGCAAAACTGTGGAGCAGTACGGTCGCGGCCCCTTACGGCCTTATAGCTCCAGGAAGCAGTGTACCACTTTGAGGCTAAATGGAACAAATGGGACAGTATAAAAAGGATCAAAATTTGCTTTTTAAAAAATCTGAGCAAATCTCTACTGTTACACTCTAAATGCAATTCAGTGCTATTGCACTCTCCATTCTAAGGTAGTAGAATAATAGCCCATGGTAGATAAAGACGATAAAGGAGCTAGTTACAAAAAAGAGCTCTATACTGAGAATGCTCGTAGAGCGCGCTTTGAACGCGTGGCAGAAAGAAGAATCAACAAAATTTTAGAGTATCTCCGTCTCCTGGGCAATACTTCCAACCGCACCTTATATCTCTATAACGATAGTGACGTGAACAGGATTTTTAATGCTATCGATGAAAGGCTCCTTCAAATTAAAGGAAAGTTCAAAAAAAGCAAATATGAGGAGAAGTTTAGATTATGACGGAAAAATGCAAAAAACCCACCCGATCCACCCGCAAAGATAGATCATATAGGAGGGTTTTTGCATGTTAAGTATAGCAAATATTTGAAGGGGGTGAATTAAATGGCTGTTTTTAAGATTTATAAAGATTCAAAAAAGGAATATCGGTGGAGATTTAGAGCTGCAAATAACAAAATAATTGCAGATAGCGGAGAAGGCTATGTGAGTTGGCAGGGTGCAAAAGATGGCATCGACTTCGTTAAAAAATACGCAGAAAGCGCAGAAGTTAAAGATCTCACAAAATAATTTTAAGCTTAATTTGATTGCATTTTTTTAAAATACAAAATATTACGTACAAAGATAATTAATAAAATGGGTTTACAAATCGATTACATGCCAGTTGGAACCGGAGAAAAGTGCGGGGACGCTATTGCTTTACGTTACGGTAACTTATACGGTTCGAGAAACGAACAAACAGTTGTTATTATAGATGGAGGAACAAAGGATTCAGGACAGAAACTTGTTGACACCGTTAAAAGTCATTATGAAACGGACACGGTAGATTATGTTTTTTCAACTCATTTAGATTCTGACCACTTATCTGGGCTTACTGTCGTACTGGAACAATTGACCGTTGGAAAGTTGTTTATGCATGTACCTTGGGAGCATTTAGATGAAATTAGTAGCTTACTCGAAGAAGATTTTACAAATGACGAGTTAGAGCAGAAATTAAAAGAAGATTTAGAATTAATATACGAAGTAGAATCAATAGCTTTTGAAAAAGGCGTGCCCATTGAGGAGCCTTTTGTTGGCGTTCCCGTTAACGATAACATTGCAATCTTAGGACCAACGAAGGAATATTACGAAACACTACTTTGTGATTTCAGGAATACACCTGATGCAAAAAAATCTGCAATTGAACAAGCTTTGGAGGCTGTAAAAAGAGCAGCGGAGGAAACGGTTGAATGGTTGGATGATCGATTTGACCTAGATTTACTAAATGACGATGAGATTACTGCCGCGGAAAATAATTCTAGCGTTATTCTAACTTTTAACTTAGATGGTTATAAACTTTTATTCACTGGTGATGCCGGTATCGAAGCTCTTACTGCCGCTGCAGACTTGGCTGAATCTGTAAATTACCCTTTGTCTGATTTAAAATTTTTGCATGTTCCCCATCACGGCAGCAAACACAATGTTGGCAGCAGCATCCTAAAACGCGTTAAAGCTGGAACATCCTTTGTTTCCGCAACAGGAGAAACGTCCAAACATCCGTCTAAAAAAGTAACTAACGCTCTTATTAAACATGGGAGCATCGTTTATGTAACAAGAGGCAGGTTTGTACTCCATCACAACGAGGCGCCCGATCGAGGCTGGAATACAATACTTGCAGAGGAATTCCATGAGAAAGTTGAAAATTAACCGGATAATTTGATGAATAAAATACTGGGAAATTTTGATAAGTATGACCTCGAAGCAAAATTTTTCCCGCTTATTTTGGCTTTTCTACCCTTAGTAATATTTTTTTATTCTGTACAAGGTTTTTTTAACGGACCAAATCTTCTTTTAAGAATAGTTTCAAGTTCAATTTTGTTTGGTGCTTTGGCCTATTCCCTCATGGATTTGATAAGGAATTTAGGTAAAGAGTTAGAGAACAGAATTTTTGACCACGAGATGTCGTTTCCCACAACGGAACTATTACTTCATTCAAATGACTTTTTTAGCAGAGAAAAGAAAAAGTTAATCTACGATAAAGTTAAAAAAGATTTTGGAACTTTATTGTTTAATCCAACCCAAGAACATGCGGATGAGAAAATTGCGCGGAAAAAAATAGTTGAGACCGTAGGTCAAATGCGTCAAAAAGTAGACAAAGGGCGACTACTTATTAAGTACAACATGCGTTATGGCTTTTGGAGAAATTTGATTGCTGCATCACCGATTGCCGCTGCTCTTGCTTTTATAAGCTCTGTTGTTCTTATTGTGTTTTTAAATAACCTTGTTTCAGGGGTTCTTATTCTATTATTGTTTGTGGGCTACTTGTGTCTATGGATTTTTCGTAAACAAATTATTATACCGTTTGCGAATCAATATGCGAACCAATTTTTTCTTGAATATCTAAGATCTTAATTTTCTATTTAATAAATCGGTCCTCTTTCGTCTTGCGACGGATAATTCATGGAGCAGTTGAGCTTGCTACTCGAGTTTCAGTCTTAATTTCACTATATCATAGGCCCCGGACAGCGAGGCTACGGTGAAACGCGTCCGTGTGCCATTGTCTCCGATTTGAGAGTAAAATAAACTTTTTGCGGTTCCGTACTTTTACCTGGAAAAGTGGTCGATTAGCAAACCCCCTC
>MFAZ01000006.1 GCA_001776335.1 Candidatus Curtissbacteria bacterium RIFCSPHIGHO2_01_FULL_41_11
TGCTTTCAGGGATTATTAAAGAAGCAAACCTAACTTTGGAAGAATTTCTCGAATTACTCTAGTATGTCCTATCAACCCAGAATAGCCCTCGTACATTATAATCCTGAGCATGGTCGAAGGATGATGACCCTTCGATAAACTCAGGGCAATTGCTTCAATCTCGAAAGTTTTTTATTTTGAGTGGAACGAGAATCAGAGACGAAGTTCTCTATTTGGGCTGCGGAGGTATGACAAATACACTATAGCACTTGCAACTTTTTAGTCAATCATCCCAAAAGTTGTAAAAAGAAAAAGTCCCCACCCTATAGTTGACTTTAGGCACAAATAGTGCTTTAATTCGCCCTACATGACGGACAGACAAATACAAGAACAGACAGGTTTTAGACCAAATCCAAACGAAACAGTTCCTCCGCAGACAGCAAATGACGCCTTTGAGGATCTCTTGCGTTTCATGGCAGCAAAGCAGACAAGAGCACAAGTTATAGAGGAATTAAAAGCTGTAGATCCTTCCAAAATCGTTTTTGCAGTGCAAGGCGTAAAAACTGGGCCTCCTCTGACTAATCTTGAACTCATGATTGGTAATACTGTGGAATATTGTGTGCGAGAGGGTTTACTTCGCAGCCCAATACAAGCGGTAGGAGCTATAGAAGGTGTAAGGCAAGAAGTTCTGGATGGAGGAGTTTTTGTTGGAACTGAAAAGTTTCCAAAACAACTATAATCAATCAAATGGCACAAGACAGAGTAATGGACTGGCCTAAGCCCACAATTGATCAAGCTATTAGTGCTGGAATGGCTCTGGCAACTCACTATGGCAGAACATTCGGGAAAATTGATACAGGAGAGCAAGAAGAATACGAGCCATTGTCTGACAGAGATGCAGAACAAAAGCTTCTTGATTTAGCTGATCATGTGATGGATGGAACAGTCAATACCCACGTAGAGGTTGCAAAAGTGGTAAGGAGCTTAGGGACTAAGATTGGCCCAATGGGGAGCGTTTCAACCGAGATTGACCTTGCAGCTTACCGAGTATCGCACGCAATTCTTCAAAAGCAATCAGCATTTGTAGATCAACCGAAATCTTAATTAACCCTAAAATCATCCTCAACAAAAAATTGCGGTAGTTTTGATTCCATTCTAAGCCAGAGAAATCGGTTTGCGACAAGGCTATTGGCAATTTAATTTGACATAGTTGATTGGGGTGACTAAAATTACGCATAACTGCTTCCCAATTATGTCTGAAAGAAGATTCTTAGCCTTAACAAGCGGCGAGCAACTTGAGTGCGATGCTAAAAAAGGCTGGAATCTAGAATTAAGGTATCAAGAGTCTGGAGATGTTAGTGCTCTTTATAGGTTTGTGGAGTTTGGAGAGCACATGGATGTAATTCAGCCTGACGGTCCGCTCAAGACCGAAGTTAGTAAATACTCCGCATTTAAGATCGCTTGCAACCTGAGAGAAGCATGTTTTGTTGTCAATCCTCATGATATTCCTGGAGCGACTTGGCAACAACACTTTTGCTACACACTTCCAGAATTAGAGTTTCACGCTGAAAGATCTGGTTATGGATTACCACCTCATACAGATGAGTTATTAACTGCAATGAGAGAAACAAGGCAAGCAGTTCAAGATCATGAAAGAGTAATTTCCCAAGCACGTTCTCTGATAATTAATCCAGTATTGAAAGCGGCTGGTATTCCAAAACCATTCTCATGGTCACTAAATACAGATTTTGTAAAGGGACATGAAGTAGAGCGTGCTCATTCTCAAATTAAAGACTCCTCACCTGTGATATCCGCGCTGGAGGAAATGTTCCCCAATAGTGTTGATTACACCAGCAGAAGGGAAAGCTGGCAGGACACCGGAGAATCAAGAGAGATATGGGTCGTAAAAGATCCAGATAAACTATTGGAGATACAAACTGGAGTATCTCATTCTTCAGTTGCAGTCGATAAATATAACAGGAAATTCCCTCATGCAAACATAATTGTTTCTGTTGCACGCAAACATCCTACTGCCGACATATTTAAAAGATTGAATGAGCTAGCTGACTTTGTAGAAGAGCCAGGAAAACCTTATCAAAAAAGTGTTGAAGAAGCAGTTGGTCATTTCTACAGCAGTCACTAGTTTCTAAATCCCCAAACCATCCCTTTTTCAAATATCGAACGCCGACATACTACTCTGACCATTTTTCGATGTCAATATATTAAATTTTGCTTTTTAAGCTACGAAGCACTATATTGCTAGCTATCTAATATGTACCAGGAGAGAAAAGGACTATTCGGAACAACTACCAGAGTTGATGTAACACCAATTGATCAAGCTTCGCCTGAGCAATTAGGTGGATGGATAAGATATTGGGATGAAAATAGAAACGCGGCAGCTGGTTTACTTGTTACCACAACAGCAATCCTTGCGGGTGAAGGAATAGGACTCTTAACTGGAAAAGTGTCTCCATCTAGTGATGCAGCGAAAATACTTATAATGGGTGCTAATGCGGCTGACATAGTTCTATCTGCAATAGCGATGAGAGCATATAGCTCCTTCCAAGCGGAAGCTAACATAATCGCACAAGCAGTCAGAGATAGGGGATTAAAAATTAAAAAAGGTAGACTCGCTCGGTCTGTTGAATTACCTCAGTCAAATGTGCAATAAAACCCTTGTGAAAACAAAACTATCGGGTAGTCTCGATAGGGGATTAGAGCTAAATTTCAGAATTGACAATTTTTGGAAAGTTTTATTTTTAGCCTCAACTTAGCTTCAACATTCTCACATCGCAGTATGCAATCTTCCTCCTGATATAATCAATTTAATGAAAATAGTCCTTGTACATGATGATTTTTGCCAGAGTGGGGGAGCGGAAAGCCTCTTTGCAACAATCGCCCAACTGTTTCCAAAAGCTCCCATATTCACTTCCCTGGTCGACTGGACCAAACTTCCAAAATCGATTAGTCAAAAAAGAGTCAAAACGTCATTCATCCAAAAGATTCCATTTTCAAAAATTCTTTACAAATTGTTACTCCCCTTCTACCCTCTGGCGTTCGAGACTTTCGATTTCACAAAATATGATTTAGTTATTTCCTCAACCACTCGTTTTGCAAAATCTGTTCTCACCAAACCCCAAACAACTCATATTTGCTACATCAACAGCACACCAAGATTCCTCTGGGAAGAAAAGGCGCAAAATGAATATCTTCCATCATTATTTATTTCTTTTTTCAAACCGCTACTTCGCTGGTTAAAAAGATGGGATCTTGTCTCCGCGAGCCGTGTGGATTTCTACATTGCAAACTCCAAAAACGTTGCCGCAAGGATAAAAAAATACTATGGAGTGGACGCTAAAGTAATTTATCCCTTTGCAAATCTGGATTTATTTAAACCCCCGCAAATTCACAATTGGGAGCTAAAAAGCCAAAATTACCTATTGATGGTTTCAAGACTCGTGAAATGGAAAAAAATAGAAACGGCAATACGAGCAGCTCAAAAAACAAATAAAAATTTAAAAATCGCAGGTGACGGTCCGGACAAAACAAGACTTCAAAAACTGGCTTCGGGCTCAAAAAATATTGAATTTTTAGAGCGGGTAGATACCCAGACTCTAATAAATCTTTATCAAAACTGCCAGGCACTTGTAGTTACCCAGGAAGAAGATTTCGGTATAGCAACAGTCGAAGCCCAGGCTTGCGGGGCTCCCGTAATTGCCTATAAGCGTGGTGGTCAGAGTGAAATAATAAAAGATGGCAAAACGGGAATTTTATATAAAGAACAATCAGTTGGTTCACTCCAAGATGCAATTAACCGCTCATCTGAGGTAAAATGGGAGATATCAGCCTGCCGCCGAAATGCGTTGCGCTTTTCAAAAAGCCAGTTTACAAAAAGTTTTAAAGAATTTATTAATGTTCATGCACCTAAATAAACTTTTAACTTTTAACTTTTAACTTTTTATTTATTTTCATGCCTCAAAACCATAACGACCTCAAAATAGCCTTATTTTGCGGCGGAACTGGCACCAGAATGTGGCCAGCTTCAAGAAGAGAAAAACCCAAACAATTCCAACCTTTGGTTGGCAGGGAGTCCATGTTCCAGCAGGCAGTCCGTAGGATCAAAAAAGGTTTCCCTATAAAAGATGTTTTTGTGATTACCGGAAGGCCGTATGTTGGCCTTGTCGTTCAGCAAGCCGCCGATCTTCCCCTTGAAAACGTCATTATCGAGCCGGAGATGAGAGACACGCTTGCAGCAGTTGGATATGCCGCGGCAGTGCTTGATAAAAAGTTCAAAAACCCCATTGTTGCTTCCCTCTGGGCGGCAGACCACTTAGTCAAAAACAGCGATGAGTTTATAAAAGCGCTTAAAGCCGCATACGATTTTGTAGACGAAACGGGCAAGATTGTCTCAATCGATGTCAGGCCGACTTACCCCAATATTCATGTAGGCTACATCCAAATTGGCAAGATGATCAAAAAAATTAATAGCCTGGCCTTTTTTGAGTACGTTAAGCATATAGAAAAACCCGATCTTGCAACTGCCAAAAAACTTGTAAACGGCTGGGAGTTCCTATGGCATGCCGGCTACAAAGTCTGGAGAACTCAAAAAATGTTATCCCTTTACAAAAAACACACACCGAAAGTTTACAGTGGTTTAGTCGAAATTCAAAAAGCCTGGGGTTCGGATAATCAGGATGAGGTTGTCAAAAAACTATATCCGGATTTTGAAAAAATTTCAGTGGACTACTCCATATTTGAAAAAATGGACCCTCAGGAACTTGTGGTTTTATCAGCCGACCTGGGCTGGTCCGATATCGGTGCTTGGAACATCCTCAAAGATGAGCTTTCCGAAAATGCTAAAGACAACGTAATCCAGGGAGATGTCTTCGATCTGGACAGCCGTGATTGTTTAATCTATGCAAATTCACCGAATAAAGTTATTGCCACAATTGGTCTGGAAAGCCTGATCATAGTCGACACACCTGACGGACTTTTGGTTTCTCAAAAAGATAAAATCTCAGAACTCAAAAAAATAATCGAAAAACTAAAACTTGCCAAAAAAGACAAATATTTGTAACGACTAATTACTAATTCCTAATTGACCTAACCAAATCCCAATTAATTATTAAATTAATTAGAAATTAGATATTAGAAATTAGAAATTTTTTATGATATATGACTTTGTCAAAAGATGTGTCGACATTATTGGAAGCTCAATTCTGATCCTTCTTTTTTCACCAATCATGGTTCCCGTAGCACTTCTGATCAAACTCACTTCAAAAGGCCCGGTATTTTTTACACCTCAAAGAGTGGGGAAAGACGGCGAGCTTTTTAAAATGCTTAAGTTCAGAAGCATGTATATGTACGAAATCAAAGGTATTCTTGTTCATGCGGAGAAATATCTTCAGAGTAACCCTAAATTGATGGAAGCCTATCAAAAAAACAGCTACAAACTTAAAAATGATCCGAGAGTTACACCGGTTGGTAAATTTATTAGAAGATTCTCGCTCGATGAAATTCCACAACTTTTTAACGTTCTGGTGGGGGACATGTCACTTGTCGGCCCCAGAGCCTATCAACCGGATGAGCTTGATCATCAACAGAAAATCTATCCCGAAACCATAAAATACGTTAAGATAATTTTGAATGGACGTCCGGGAGCCTCAGGCCCATGGCAGGTTTCAGGCAGGTCTTTTATAAATTTCGACAAACGTGTCGAGATGGACGCAAAATACATCAAAAAACGTTCGTTTCTTTATGATATCTGGGTAATTTTAAAAACACCGGTTGCTATGTTAACAGGCAAAGGAGCGATATAAAGCCTTATGAGACGCAGCACGAGATCAATAATTATTATTTTCGTTATCTTCTATTTTATTGTCGGCACACTCACCCTGTTTTTTGCGAAGAACGCCATCACAGACGGTAAAAAGGCTACAGGCGCCATTAAACTTCAGGATCTGGACGCGACAAAAGCCTATTTAAAAGACACAAAAAACAGTCTCAAAAAAACCCAAATGGTTTTCTACACCGCAACACCTCTTAGAATTATTCCTCTTCTGGGCTGGTATGTAGCAGATATCCAAAGAGGTTTAACAGCGGCAGTAAACGGAGTAGATGCAGCGCTTACTCTTACAGACGCAGTCACTCCTTATGCGGACGTCCTTGGTCTTAAAGGTCAGGGTACATTTCTCGGGGGCACTGCCCAGGAGCGTATTGGCAAGGCAATAGAAACACTTTCAAAAGTCACTCCTCAGCTCGAAGAAGTAGGCGCAAGTCTTCACAAATCAAGAGTAGAAATGGACAAAATCCAGAGTTGGAGATACCCCAATATACTTCCGAAAAATCCTGGGCAAAAAATTGATACTGCCAAAAAAGGCTTCCAGGAAGTCGAATCTCTCGTAGTTGACACGAGACCTCTTCTGGAAGTTCTGCCTCAAGTCATGGGCGCAGACAGCGAGAAGAAATACCTAGTGCTTTTCCAAAACGACAAAGAACTTCGTGCAACCGGAGGCTTCATTACAGCCTATGCCTTTTTCAGAGTGAATAGAGGGGTAATCGAAACAGAAGGGTCAAGTGACATCTATAATCTCGACAACACTCTTCTTAAAAAAGTTGCCGCCCCGGAACCTATCGTCAAATATCTTCCCGGTGTTAACCAGCTGAATCTCCGGGATTCCAATTTGCAGGCGGATTATCTCGCTTCCATGAGACAATTCGAACAGCTTTACAACTCTACTCAGGACGGCAAAAAAATCGATGGAATTATTGCTCTTGACACTCAGTTTGTTCTGAAAATGCTTCAGGTTCTCGGTTCGGTGGAAGCCTACGGGTCTAAATTCACAACCGATAAAGTAGATTCCTGCGCCTGCCCGCAGATCATCTGGGAACTTGAAAGATACGCCGATCAGCCTGTTGCCTACGAAAAAGGTGAAAGAAAAGGCATAATCGGGGTTTTAATGCAACAAATGATGGATAAAGCTTTCAATGCTCCCAAATCAACCTGGCCGCATCTGCTTGGAGCGGTCACCGATTCCCTCAGAGAAAAACACTTACTGCTGTATTTCCACGACTCAAATGCCCAGGCGGCCGCAGAAAGAATCAATTTCGCCGGGAGAGTCGCAAGTTACGACGGTGATTATCTTTATATTAATGAAACAAACTTTGCCGGTGCAAAATCAAACCTCTATGTTCAGGAAAAAGTTAAGCAAACGGTCAAAAAAGGCAAGGACGGAAACCTGGAAAAAGTATTAACCCTCGAATACAAATACCCCCACAAAATGGACGATTGTTCGCTGGAGCGAAAAGGCGGTCTCTGCCTGGCAGGAATCTACAGGGACTGGCTCAGAATTTACGTTCCCAAAGGTTCCAAAATTACAAAAACGTCAGGTCTTGAGCTTAAAGAATCTGAAGATCTGGAAAAAACCTTGTTTGACGGATTTTTTGAGCTTCGACCCGAAGGATCATTAAAAATCGAAATAAACTACACTGTACCGGTTAAAGCAGAGGGCACATATAAACTTCTGATTCAAAAACAGCCCGGTGTCGAAGGTCACACCTACGAAATAGACGCTTTTGGGCACAAAGAGCGCGCTTTTCCTCTCACAACCGACAAAGAACTCATCGTCAAAATCTAGTGAAACAGAAAAACCGTGCTTGGCACCCTAGAGTATCTGACTTCCCATACTTAATACTATATACTTAATATATGTACCTCCGAACCGAGGGAGTGATTCTTAAACGCCGCAATTTTGGCGAAGCCGATAGAATCCTTACAATCTACACCAAAGACTCTGGTAAAATCACCGCACTTGCCAAAGGAGTAAGGCGACCCAAAAGCAAAAAAGCCGGCCATCTGGAAATTGGTTCCTGGTGCAAAATATTTACCGTCCGTGGCAAAAATATGGACCTTTTAACAGAGGTAGAACTCAAACACGCTTTTGGAATCAAGGATTTTACCGAGGAGAGAGCCAATAAAATCTATCATTTTTTAGAGCTTGTCGACGCACTTACTGCAGAACATCAAAAAAATCCTGGAGTCTTCAACTTGCTAATAAGTTTCCTAAAAAAAATCAACAACGAGAATAACTTTGATTTGGTCTCAAGTGTTTTTAAAATCAAACTTTTATCTAACCTCGGATTCTTTGCTGCTTCCACACTTTCCGATTCCCAGGCAAAATGGGTTATCCAAATTTTAGAAGAAGAAGATTTTGAAACAGCCAAAAGTCAGATACGCTTATCAGAACAAGGATATTTGAAACTTCTATCTTTTCTTGATAGCATGGTGGAAAGCCTTACTGAAAGAAAATTAACGACAGTAAGGTTTTTAAATGGACAATAATCAAATAACCTTGACAGGCGCCAATAAAAAGAAATATATAATTGCAGCCATAAGCTTAGTCGTAATTTTAGCTGCGGTATACTTCCTCTTTATATTCACCAAAGGAGCAAAAAGCATCAAGCCTCAAGATTCATCAGGAGAAGTTAAATCCTTAAGCGATGTAGAAATTGGCAAAAGACCTTTTGTCACTCTCACTCCGGCCTCAGAAGGCGCGGAGATCATAATCTCAATAGAAAACATGTCTTATTGGGACGGTATAACTTACGATTTGACCTATGACACCGAAAGATCAGGGATCAGCGGCACAATTAACCAAGGTGTTATAGGCAGCGATGTAAACACCAAAGACCCCATATACAAAAAAGCGCTGCTTTTAGGAACAGCCTCCCGCGGCGTCAGAAATGCGGACAATACTCCAGATCATATTGTCACAAACGGCAAACTTAATATGACCCTCACAAAAGACGAGATCGAATACAACTCAGAAACCCCCTGGCTTATTGATTATGTTGGCTCAAAAAGCAAAAGCTTTAAGGACGCTTCAGGGAATTTCCAGTTCCAGGTACCTTTATTTGGGAAGGATTATTGGGTGATTGTAGCAGACACAGTCGGTGTACCCCCCGACACCAAAGATTTTGACACCAAAAAGACAATTTCTCCTCTTTATGGTGTTTTCGCTGTCACACCGGATTTTCCAAAACCGGCCAATATTTCTATAAAAGTTGACAAAGATGCATCAAATTCGGCTCTCTGGACCTATTCTCACGCCGACGGAAAGTGGCAAAAGCAGGATAGCAAATACGATTCTGCGGCAAAAACCGTGACAGCCGCTGTTTCCAATTTCGCCACATTTGTTGTAGTCGGTCAGTAATTCCCCGTATAATAATCACGAAATGGTCAGTTTAGACAAAATAGTCTCCTTTTGTAAACGTCGTGGATACATCTTTCCGGGCTCGGAAATCTACGGTGGCCTTGGTGGAACCTGGGATTATGGTCCGCTTGGAGTTGCCTTGAAAAATAACATCAAACATGCCTTCTGGCACAGAATGGTCAACACTCGCCAGGACGTTGTGGGAATTGATGCCGCAATTCTTATGAACCCAAAAGTCTGGGAAGCCTCCGGCCACGTGCAAGCCTTTACCGATCCTCTTGTCGAGTGCAAAATCTGTCATCAACGTTTTCGTGCCGATCAACCAGATGAAATAAAAGATCACGAATCAACTCACAAAGGTCGAAATCCGCCAGCTGGCGGAGACTGGACTGAACCCAAAAAATTTAACCTCCTAGTAGAAGCTAAACTCGGTGTCGTCGAGGATGCCAAACAAAAAGTCTATCTGCGAGGTGAAATCACCCAGGGCGTCCACGTTAACTTTAAAAATATACTTGATTCAACCCGCATGCAAATTCCTTTTGGCGTCGGCCAAATCGGCAAGGCTTTCAGGAATGAAATTACACCCGGCAATTTTACGTTTCGCTCAAGAGAATTCGAACAGATGGAACTTCAGTTTTACACGGAACCCGCAAAGAAAGAAGCAGATAAATGGTATGAGTATTGGAAAAATGAGAGGATGAACTGGTATTTAACTCTGGGCATGACCAAAAGTAAATTGCGCTTCAGGCAGCACGAGGAGGGTGAACGCGCTCATTATGCCATAGATGCCTGGGATATTGAATATGACTCGCCGTTCGGGTGGAAAGAATTCGAGGGGATCCATAATAGGGGAGACTGGGACCTGTCCCAGCATCAAAAACACTCCGGTGTCGATATGTCTTACTTTGACCAAAAAACAGGCAAAAAATATATACCCTATATTATTGAAACTTCAGGAGGAGTTGACAGGGCGGCCCTTTTCTTTCTAATCGACGCATACAGCGAAGACAACGGGCGGGTAGTATTAAAACTTAGCCCCGAACTCGCTCCTTATAAAGTTGCCGTATTTCCTCTTCTTGCCAACAAACCGGATCTTGTCAAGAAAGCGCGGGAAGTTTACAGTCAACTGTCTACCGTCCACAGTCTACTGCCTGTAGACTGGGATGATCGTGGCAACATTGGCAAGCGCTACTTTGCCCAGGACGAAATCGGCACGCCTTACTGCATCACCATCGACTTCGATACGCTAAAAGACGATACAGTTACCATCCGCGACCGCGACACCACAAAGCAACAAAGAGTAAAAATCTCAAAACTTGCCGAAACTTTATCAAAAAAGCTACCTTAGATCTCCGAGTCTCGCTCCTTGGATAAATTTGTGTTAAAATCAGAAGTGTTAAGAGGACCAGTCAGCTCCTCTTTTTGTTTTTGGTGACAGATTATACAGTACTTCCGGACAAACCATACGACCACTGCGGTCTAGCAGGCTCTCTGGCAGGCCCAGAGACCAATGTTTCAAACGTAGTTGTCGAAATGGGCAAAGCTCTTCAGCACCGTGGCCAAAACGGTGGCGGTCTTGCAGTCAAACCCCTGGGTAAAACCATGAAGGTCTACAAAGAAGCCAGAGCATTCAACGAAGTTTTCCATTCAACAGACGTAATCGAAGATAATTCACTGCGGGGTGAAATCGCCGTTGCACATCTCAGATATCCCACAGAAGGTAAATTCAGAAGAAACTGCGATTGTGGCCCTTTTTACGCTTCGTACAAGGGTTGGGGTCTGGCCCTTGCTCACAACGGAAGCATAGTCGATCTCAAAAAGCACAACGATAAATTGAATAAGTTCGGCATCAAACTGGAATCCGATTCGGATTCCGAAATCATTGCATGGCTTATCGTAACTTCACCAGGCGCAAACTGGCGCCAAAAAATCGCAAATGCCCTAAAAGATGTCAAAGGTGCGTACTCGCTTGTAATTGTTACGGAAGACGACAAGCTTATGGCGCTACGCGACCCCTGGGGAGTAAGACCACTGGTTTGGAGTCAGGATAACGGCCATGTGTTTGTTGCATCCGAAACCTGTGCGCTGGACAGAATCGATATCCACCATAGCCAAAAAATTGAACCTGGCCAACTTTTAATAGCTGACAAATCAGGTGTTTCAATCTCCAAATTCCAGGATACCCAAAAAGCAAGTTTCTGCGTATTCGAAAAGCTTTATTTCTCTCACGAAACATCCCTTTGGGACGGGCCGGTCGGTGAAAATCGGGAAAGTCTCGGAGAACAACTGGGAGCCGAAGAAATAAGAAGAGTAGACGAGGGCAAGATAGACAAAAAAGTTCTGGAGGGGATAGATTACGTTGTATCTGTTCCGGACACGGCAGTTCCCGGGGCTTATGCATTTTATGAAAAACTTCGAAACAAATTTCCCGGACTTAAACTAAGATACAAAAGAGGGCTTGTTAAAGAAAGGTACGACTATGCCAAGCGTACTTTTATAGAAGACGACCCGTATCTGCGCCAAAAAGATATTGAAAAGAAATTCTTTATCGCGCCAAGCTTGATTGGTAAATCTATTTATCTTGTTGACGACACAGCTGTTCGTCTCAATACTTTCAGTATACTAGTTGCCCATTTACTTAGAGTTGGAGTAAAGAACATTCACTGCCGCTTTCTTGCCCCGCGCTTTGTGAATCCATGCTTTTTGGGCGTTAATATTGGTTCACGAACAGAACTTGGAGCTGTCAAAAAAGATAAGGAGGGTAAATTCCAGGTCTTGACTGAAGAAGAAATTAAGCGCAAGCTTAAAGTAGATAGCCTGCATTATCTATCAATTAGTGGCATGGCAAAATCTCTTGGCATGACCTTAGATGAGATGCGAGTTACACATTGCACGGGCTGTCTTGATTACAATAATCCATTTGACATGAGGCCATACGATCCTGAATACCCGCAAACCCCATACGCGACATTTAACCCGATAAAAGCATGACCGATTTGACAAAA
>MFAZ01000007.1:0-81 GCA_001776335.1 Candidatus Curtissbacteria bacterium RIFCSPHIGHO2_01_FULL_41_11
TAGGCCGTATAACATGCCGGCTGTAGAATCGGCGCTAATGTGCGCAGCAGCCTTTACGGCTGCCGGGAAAGTCGCACCCAT
>MFAZ01000007.1:135-1683 GCA_001776335.1 Candidatus Curtissbacteria bacterium RIFCSPHIGHO2_01_FULL_41_11
AAAAGAAAATAATTCAGGATTGCCCAGAGTATTAAACAGGGAATTTTGAGCGCTATTTAGGAATTTGAATGTGACGGGAGTCAGGGCAGCGTAAGCTGCGATGCCGATTTCCAAGAGACCGTAAAGTTTAACCGGCGATATTTTTGATCTGTCGACAATTTTGCCGAAAAGCCAGCTGCCAAGCGCAAGGCCGATAAAGAAGACGGACAAGACGGTAGCGATACCATAAGCGTCGACGCCGAAGATAAGCCCGAGTTTCCTTGCCCAGACAAGTTCATATACCAATGCTGTTAGTCCCGAAAGAAAATAAAAAAGATAAAGGATTTTTATCATGTGTACTGGTTAAAAAATATAAACGAATTTCAAGCGAATGTAAACAATGGGGAGAGTAAAGCGTGCTTTCCCGGTTGTGGTTATTGGATTAATTTTTGGATTTGGGCTGTGATTTCGGTTTCGGTTCTGAAGTCGGAAAATCTTTCAGAAACTATTCCTTCCTTGTCGACAAAATACGTTATCGGATCTGTGCCGTTAAATTTATACATGTCGTAGACTTTACCGTCTACATCCTTCAGCTGGGGAAACGAGATTTCTAGATTGTCGGAAAGTATGGCCTTGGCCCTTTTTTGGTTTTCAATCGGTGAATTATTGACATGTATACCCAGAAATGAGACTTGGGGAAAAGTAGTCTGCAATTTTTGCAGAATAAGCAGTTCTTCCAGACACGTCTGACAACGACTATCCCAAAATTCCAAAACTAATGCTTGGCCCTTTAGATTTGAAAGTTTGACCTGATTTCCTTCAAAATCATTGAGTGTAAAATCAGGTGCTTTTTCTCCAACCCCCAAAACATTGCCTTTTTTCCCAAAAGGCGGCAAGCCAGAAATAATTAAAAAAGCAACAATTGCCAAGGGGATTAAGAAGATTATTATGTGTATAAAGCCTGGTAACAGACGGGTATGTTTGTTTTTGGTCATTTTAGTTTAGTTTAAAATAAACTGAATGCTGCCCAAAAATGTTTCTCCTTCTAAAACGTTGACTTGGTATAGTCCGGTCGGCAAATCTTTTGTTTCCAAATTGGTGATAAATTCACCAGTTTGCGAATCGTATCTGACTGTGTCTTTTCCGTGGTTGGTTTCAAACTCTGTAACTACAGTGCCACTGCTGTTTGCTATCTGCACAGAAATATCATCTGGATTGTGACCATTTTCAACAAGCGAAAACTTTATGGGAATAGTTCTGCCAATAGAAAATTCGCTATTAACGTCTTCTGACAGCGGTTTTGTCCAGTTAATAACATCTGGAACAGAGAAAAATGAGTAGATAGAAAAATGATCGAGGGTAAACGTGACCGTATTGGATCCTTTGTTGAGCGTGCCTGTTTTAAAGACCCATTGGCTGGTTGACGAATCCCAAACGTAAATGCCGATATTCTTTTCGTTGGCGCCCGAAAATTCTGCGTCCATGTAGGTAAAGACTGCGGTTGCTGGCGAGGAGAAGACCTGTCCGGTGGGTTCAAAGACGTATTGGCGATTGGGGGTGTTGGAACCT
>MFAZ01000007.1:1707-14646 GCA_001776335.1 Candidatus Curtissbacteria bacterium RIFCSPHIGHO2_01_FULL_41_11
GTGACTTGGGCGGAAATGATCGTATCCTGGGAGATGGCTCCCGACGGGATGGTGAGAGTATCTCCGTTGAAAGTGGTTAGCGTTCCACCGCTAGTGCCGATAATTTTGGCAGCCAGAGGAATGGCATCATAGTATGTTTCGTATTTGCCGGTTGAACTTGCTTCACCCCAGGCAACATGGACATTGTCCCATTTGTCCATAGTGGCAACCGGGAAATCCGGACTTGCTTGTTGAATGTCATTAGCTCTGGAGATTTCCCAGCTTTGAGATGAGGCATTAAATTTCCTGAAACCCAATTTGCGCGGGTCTGTGGTTTTGTCTATCCAGCCTACCAAAACATCATCGAGGCTGCTTCTCAGGACAGCAACAGAGGGTACGCCCTCAACTGTTTGTTGGGCAACCTGGCTTACCGTAAACGGAGATGACCATGAAGAACCTGTCCATTTTGAGTACATGATGCGGAAGTCGGATGAGTCTGTTATCCTTTCTTCCCAAACAACATGAGCATTATTATTGTTGCCTATGGCAATTCTTGGCTGTGGTTCTTGGGCGGCGGCGACAATGCCAGAGATTGAAACCTGGCTAGTGAAAGTTGAGCCATTCCACATTCTATGTAAAATTTCGAATTGACCCAGAAGGTCTGATTTCCAGACAACATGGACATTGCCGGCTGAATCTGCGCCAATTGCAGGGTACTGATGAAACGTGCCACTTTGGGTGATATCGATCGGAGTTTCCCAAGAGGCGCCGTTGTAGCGGGTATAGTAGGTGTAGCGTTTGTTGCCGACGGTTCCAGCTGGGATATTAGTGTAGGCAACATGAGGATTGCCGGAGGAATCCAGGGCAATTTCACTGTCCCAGGCAACATCCGAAGGGTTGGAGCCGGAAATGGCAACCGGAGAAGACCATGTACTACCGTTGTAGGTAGAATGATAGACTTGCCAGGCTCCGGAGGGGTTGGCATCGGAGTCCCATGTGAGATGAAGGGTATTGTTGGCGCCGGGTGTAATAGAAGGAAGTTCGCTGTAAGCGCCTGAGGCAATTGTTGTGGGAGTTGACCAGACCTGGCCGTTCCAGAATCTATGGATAAGGTTGGTAGTGCCATTTCCCAGATCTTCTACCCAGACAGTATGGACTTTGCCATCCGAGTCCGTAGTTATTGCAGGCTGGATCTGCTCGTTTGTGGTCGTGCTGATTTTTTCCGGGGAATTTAGAGCCTGGGCATTTTGCGGCGTAAACGGTAGAAGCGTATACAAGAAAAGCGAAACTATTAAACTTAGAACTTTCTTGCTCACAATAGAATTAAAAACCTGATTAGGGTCTGGTGTCAATAATACTAGATAATTTTAGTCTAAATGGTTATTCAAGACCCATAATTTTTTGGTAACCACAAGGCCTGGAAAAATCTTCCAAGCCTATAGCCCAATTTGAACCTAAATTGAGCGCCCAAGTGATTTTAAAAAACAGAGCCACACAGCCTTACTATCTTGAGACGGTAATTACACCTGTTACTTGAGGTTGAAGGTGGTCATGGAAGCGCCAGGAGCTGACTTTGCCTATTGACGATCCCGTTTCGTGATATATGATAAATATAAATCCGACGACTTTATGAGAAAGACCCCGATTATTACTGATCATGTTTATCACGTCTTTAATAGGGGAGTGAACAGAGGTGATATTTTTTTCGCACAGGGTGATTACAGGAATTTCTTACAAGGTGCGGTTCACTACAAAAATAGCAATAATAAGTTTAGCTATATTAAACGAAATCCGTTGGTCAATCACGATCCCGTTTCGTTACAGCCCCCGAAAGTTGAAATTTTGGCATATTGTCTGATGCCAAACCACGTCCACTTTTTAATCAAACAGCTAGTTGACGGTGGGATTACCTCATTTATGCGACGTATCTCCAATAGTCACTCTCATTACCTTAATATTAAACATGGCAGATCTGGGCCTGTATTTGAAAGTCGGTTTAAAGTCATTTTGGTTGAGACAGATGAGCAGCTTATGCATCTTTCAAGATATATTCATCTTAATCCTTTAGTTTCTAATTTAACTTCAGATCTTGACAAGTATGGCTGGTCTTCATATTCGAGCTATACGACTAGTGCTCGCGATTTTCTGTGCGAACCTCAACAAGTACTTAGCTATTTTAAGTCAAAAGAGGAGTACAAGAATTTTGTTTCAGATCAAGCAGATTACGGCCGGGAGTTGGAAAAAATTAAGCATTTTACGCATGATCACGAAACGGGATCGTGATGAGGCTAGTGGACGGTTATGGTGCCGGTGATTTCGGGGTTCAGGTGATCGTGGAATTTCCAGATCCCCGCTTTTGTGAATGTAAAGCTCCATGATTTCCCCGGACCCACGGCTTTTTTGGGGTCGAATTCAGGATAAATGCCATGAGTCGGGTGGATGTTGGATGCAGGCCACATATCTGTATTACTTTTATTTACAAATGTAACTGTCTGACCTAGTTTGATGCTAGTGTTTTTCGGGGTATATGTGCCATTTTCAAATGTAATGACAGAAGCGGCCTCAGGTTGTTTAGGCGTGCAACCAGTAACTGTCAGCAAGAGCGCAAATAGGGCCGAAATTAAAATTATGGCTTTTACCATTCGCATAACTGGCGGTACTTGGGCTCAAAAGAATTGCATATTGAGTATATTTTAGGGTCGCTTTCGAATAGCCCCGGCAACCTGCTTGCAAGATTACTGTAACAGGCGTTTTTAACATCGTCTTTTGTGACCATTTTGCAAAGTTCTGTTGCCTGGTTTTGCAGGTTCGGACCCCAAAAATCGATAATTACGTTTTGGGCCCCTCGTATGCATTCGTTCAGATATGTATCCGCAACAAGGCTGCATTTTTCTATAATTCCTGACGGGTTGCGAAGCACTGTGCCTGCCGCGTCCCTGCCATAACTTCTGAAGCATGTGCTAATTAAACTTTTCGGTGCGTTTTGGCACTCGGCTGCAACTTTTTCAAAAGAGTACTTTGAGAGGGTTAGCATCCAACTGGTCTGCATCTGGTAACACTGGACAAGGATATCTTCCTGGTCAAAAATGCTGCAGGGGAAGTGGGGGTCGTCTTGTTTTACCCAATTTGTGGTGTGGTCCCCGGTGCCCGCTCCCAAACCCTGGGCAGTGAGAATGTTTTCCATGAACATGCCGCCAAAACAAGAATTCTGGGCAAAACTGCCGTTTAATTTTTTGCATTCGTCTACCGTCTGCTGTAGGTCGTAGTCCAAATAGGCAAGAACGCCGTGGCCGACGCCGTGGAGGCATTCGAATTGACCGAAAGAAGTGTCGAAATCTTTACAAATTTTGTCTATATTTGAAGCCAGGTTTTCGGTACCTTGCTCGTTTAGGAAGGTTTCCATAGCTCCATGGTAGGCACCCGAATGGCAGCTGGCATCGCTTTGCCGGAAGGCCTCGGCTTTGAAAATATGATAGCCGATTCTGCCGATTTTGTGCGCTTGCTGGTGGCAGTCGAAGTTGCTGCCGCCGGCGCTTTCTGCAAGTAGTATTTCCATGGTTTTTCGGATGCCGAGCTGTTGCAGTGCCGCAGTTAGTTTTTTGTCATCGCCTGTGATTTGAGAAATTTTCAAATTCGAAGTGTCAGGCGGAGCATAAGCCTTTTTTTGGTCTAAAAGAAAAAAGTCGGTAAGGAGCAGAAAGGCGGTGCCAAGCAAAAGAAACAACAAAAACCCCGCCTTTTCTTTTTTGGGCATTTTATTTAGTTTAATCCTTTGTATCTCACTTGGGCAACGGTTTATGTAGGCGACGTTATTGGTTGACAAATCGTTGACGTTATACCTAAATTAGATAACGGCCCTTTTTGATGAAAAAGTTCAATCTCCCTCTTTTTACTTTTTGTGTTTTGGCAATTTCTTTAATTGCAGTTATTTATCTGGGAGACGGTAAAAAGGTTCTTGATCTGCCAGGTCGCGCCCTGCTGCCGGTTAAAAAAATGGTCCCAACACCTACTGCTTCACCCCCTCCTTCGTCGGGGCAAGCCGCTTCTGCTTCGTATCCCGATTGGCCTGTCCCGCCTGATAGCAGTGACGTGACTATTACCTACATACATTATTTCTTCACCGGAAAGATAGCTGAAATCGAAAAAACCGGGGCCGGCGGGCAGATTAGGCTTGATACCGCAAACGAGAAGATTCCACCTATAGATGTTAGCGGTCAAACAAGAATTTTTAGGATTTCCCTTCCTTATACCAATGCCAATATGAGGCCAATTACGTTTGACACTCTGCAAGTCGGGACGGTCGTGGACGTTTCTGCCGAATATGACATAAAGGCTAAGTCTTGGATTATAAGGGATGTTTATGTGCCGGACGACCGCAATTAGTGATTAGTGAATAGTGATTAGTGAATAGTGAATAGTGGATAAAGAAGGATGACTGCTCCATCAAGTATAAAGTATAAGCAGAGCTTTTCTTCGAATAAGCGTAGCTTTTCTACGAATAAGCAAAGCTTGCGGTTCTCGTCCTTCGATAAGCTCAGGACTGCGGGCCTAAGTGAATAGTGATTAGTGAATAGTGGATCAAAGAAGGATGACTGCTCCAAAATTAAAATTTAAGTTTCGCATAAAATTCAAGAAGGTTATTGATAGGTTTCTTACCGTTGTCTTCTACGGCTCAATTGGCTTTGCGGCATCTCTTTTTCTTTTTCTGGTTCTTTACTGGGTTTTAAGGCTTGATTCAAGTATTACAGCTTTAATTGACGAAACTTCACCCGAACCTTTTTATTTCCTCACATATGTCGGCCTGACAATTGCGACAATTATTCTGTTTGGGGTCAATGCGTCTTTATTTATATATAGAGTAAGAAGATACGGTTTGCCGAAGTTTCGAAACCAAACAGGAACAGGCCTCGGTTCGTTTGCAGCAGTGGCTGCCTCCGCATGTCCTGTTTGTGGCTCGACTCTGCTTTCTGTGGCAGGAATAGCAGGAGGCCTGGCCGCTTTTCCGTTTCAGGGTTTGGAGCTGAAGGCTGTTTCTTTCGGCCTGATGACTCTACCGGTATTTTTGACAGCACGGGATATCAAAAGAAAGGGTTGCGCCGGAGAAGTGTGCCCTGTGCCACGTAATGCTTCTTTTTCCAGGCGCGACAGAATGTGGCTTGCAAACATTATTTTGGCCATTGTTTTGATTTCGACGGTTTTATGGAATTCTCTTAAATACGAGCCTGTCATTGTTAATGCTTTCTATCCGCCGGCACAACTTGGGACGTCCAAGTATTCTGCTTTGCAGGCACAAATTGAGGACAAACTTTTCCCGGATGGGGGAGTCAAAACGCAAATTGCAGTGGGCGATACAGTTGTCAGAATGGTAAATCTTGGGATTATTGACCTTCCCAAGATGCGTGAGCAATATGAGGCGCGCGGCGGGATACCCCAGGAGATTATGGATTTACTGACCCGGCCTTCCACAGAACCGCTGGTTATAACTGCTCAAAATCAGCAATGGCTGGTTACAATTTTGTGGCCGCTCGGTCTTGCCAATAGGCTTGATATAAACCGGGACAGCCCGATTGCCGGCAAAAAACTTTTCAACTTTGCTTCAACCGGCGGATGGACATTGGGAAGGGAGAAAAACGGGGGAGCGTATTTCAATAAATATGATCTTGTTCCTCTTTCCGAAGAGCAGGAGCAGCGGGTCAGGGCAATTGCGGAGTCAACGTTTCGGCCTTGCTGCGGCAACTCCACTTTTTTTCAGGATTGTAACCACGGAAGTGCGGCAATGGGCATAATCGCACTTGGAGTTTCGCAGGGACTAACAGACGAAGATATCTTTCGAAACGTGTTGTATTTTAACTCTTTCTGGTTTTCGCAAAGCTACCTTGAGACAGCGCTTTACTTTAAAGAGATAAAAGGACAGGATTGGGAAAGTGTTGATCCGAAAATGATTTTATCTTCCGACTATTCAAGCGGGGGCGGGTGGGCCAAGAATGTGCATGCCGAAGTTGCTAAAATTCCGGAACTAGCACCCATGAAACACGGTGGTTCCGGCTGCGGGGTCTAAGTTCGCCAGCTGGCGAATTGACAAAAGATGGCGGTTTACTCTGGTTTGTGATAGAATTTTTTCAAATGAAATTTGTCTCCGATCAATACACATTTCGAGTAATATTCGAGTCTGATGAAGGCGGCTATCATGCTTATGTGCCAGTTTTGGTTGGTTGTCATACTTGGGGAAAGACCTTGGAAGAAGTGAGGGAAAATATAAGGGAAGCGATTAAGTCTCATGTTGGTAGTTTGATTAAAGACGGTCAGAAGGTACCCGCAGAAATTGGTTTTGAAGGTTTGGAAATATTTTCCGCGAATGAGCTGCAATCACCTCGAGCTTGATGGCAAAGTTAGCCTCAATTAGATCCAAAGATTTAGTACGAGCTCTTAAAAAACTTGGTTTTTACAAGCATAACCAAGTTGGAAGTCATGCAACTTTTAAACATACTGACGGTAGGAGAGTGACTGTTCCAATACACAATCGTGATATTAAGAAAGGCCTTCTACATGGTATTTTAAAGGATGTTGATTTAACTATCGAAGAACTCAAGGAACTACTTTGATGCTAGCCATATTTTTCAGTTAGGTGTTTTCTGTACCTTTTCTCTCTTTCTTTATGCGAAAATTTGGGTAAATTAAGTTCAGCTGCTAATTTTTTCAACCGTTTAATATCACTTTTTTCAAGTGTTTTTGCTTCGGTAGTTCTAATGTAATTCATGTATTTAAAAATATATACTAGTATACACTCTACAAAAAGTTATTGAACTTACGCTTTTTTGGGAAAACAAGAATAGTTGCCTCACTTATTTGACATTCAAATCCATTTGCTCGGCTTAGGCTAGGACTTGATCTAAATATTTTTTAGATTTTGTTTTGAAGAATCGTTCAATATCTTCCGGTGATTCTTTGCCAATTAAAAGCGGTTTGAGTTGGTAAATATCCTTGATACCTTTTAAAGTCTGAGACCAAACAGTGCTTTCTAAAGTATTGACAGTTTTCTCTTAATTGATTAAAGTCCCTTTGTGAAAGAATTAAAGGTTTTTTCTGATGGATCTTTGGACTTTGGCAACGGGATAATTGGTCCTTCGAGCGCAGATGTCTATCTGGCAAATGGCAAGTTGGAATCACGAAAGGCGAGAAGTTCGAAGAGTCTACAGGCAGGACGCAGTTCGGAGTTGTTATTATTCTCCAGAATGCCCAGGAGAATGCGAAGGCCGCTTTTTGCTGGAATGTCTCTTGTTGGTTTGGGTCTAGCTGCCTGTGGTGGTTCTTCCGTATCATCAGATGATTCTTCCGAAAACCAGAATAATGCTGGTGTTAATCAAGCATTACGCATACCCTTGGAGGATCTTCGAGATGTATCTGCACCTATTTATTATACTGGTGGTCCTCACTTTGACGGTTTGACTGGGAGTGTTCGGGCAGGTGTCGATTTTTCGGGTAAGGATCAAAGATCGTGTCCTGGGAATTCTCCTTCGGAAAATATTGCTGCGGTGGCTGCACGTAATGGTAAAGTAACAATTGTTGGCAATGAAAAAGACAAGTCTGACAAAAACCATAGCCTTATCGAGGTTGATCACGGTGAAGGCCTATCTTTGGGCTACATGCACCTTGCCAATATAAATGTTAAGGATGGTCAGGAAATTAAAGCGGGCGATATTTTAGGTTTTATCTCCTGTGAAGTTTCGCCAGGTGGTGCAACAAGTGGACAGCATTTGCACCTTTATGCAAAACGCGACGGTAAGTTTGCACCGATTGTCGGTTTTGAATTTTCAGGCTGGAAAATAGAGGAGTCCAGGGACAATTATCAGGGGACGGCTTCAAAACAGGGGCAGACTATAAGGACTGCGGATGTGGGACGTTGTGGGCCTGATACTGCAAGTATCCGAGCGTGTGGCGGAGTAAGGAACGACCTCTTGGATGATTTGGGAGTATCTGTAATAGTTGGCGGTTCCGGTTCTTCGTCTAACAATCAAGGTGAGATTACGGGTGCAGTAATCCCGGGGAAAGTCGACGAGAAGCCTCCCGAACCACCAACTCCGACACCAACGCTGGCTACTACACCCACAAGAACAAGTTTAGTGCCGACTTTTACATCAACATCGTCCGTTACCAGAACGCCGATTCCGACGCCGACTCTTACCCCAAAGATAGAAACTTCCGCATGTTTGCCGCTCGCGAACACATGGAGGGATATCACACCAGGTATTTCCACAAAACAAGATTTACTTACAAAGCTTGGAACCCCAACAAAAATCGAAAATGTGGGAGGGCGGGAAACCCTTTATTTTGCATCGACTAACCAATTCCGTCCACATTCCGTGGTGGTCGAGCAGGGGAAAGTAATCCTTATAAAAGAAGAGGTTATTGCAACAGAAAGAGGCAAGCTTGCAGATTATAAGGGCAGATATGGTGAGCCGGAAAGACAACTTTGGGGACAATACAGCTCGGCGGTCTCTTTGAATTTTTGGGGCTGCAGGGGGTTGGGTGTCTGGGCGAATATTAACGATGGCACAATTTTTGGAATTTGGTATTTTGAGGCTTCCGATTACCAAAGGATGTTAAGCAGGAATTTTGGACTCAGTCTTAACCAGACACCACAAAGATAGCGGATTATAATGAAGTTACGTGGTCTAATCTCACCATTTTTCCTGATTGCTCCAATCGCCTTGCTATTTGTTAGTGGTTTTTTGTTTTATATTAATGGGCGGGTGCATAACGCTAAGGTAGTTTATCCTTCGCAAGGAGCGGCTCAAGGCAACCCTGTTTACAGCAACGACTCGCTAGGAATTAAATTTAGGCTACCCGGCGGTCTTGAGGTTATTGAGGAAAACGACAGCACTTTGCGTATTGGAATGCCTGCTAATCCTGGTTATATTGAGTATTTAACGATTTCAAAAGATGGGAAGGTGCGAAACTATCGCAGTTATGAGTTTTGTTGGGGCAAGGAATATCCGACTTCTGACAAGCCCTGCATTTTTGAAGGGAATTTCGGGTGGGGGCAGGAAAGCACGATTGAGGATCGGATTATCGATACACGCACTGCCAAGAGTTTTTATATTGCCGAAGCTTTAAGCCATGGAGACTTTCATATTGTGCTCTTTGAAGGACAACCGGTTTATGAGTTCAAAATGTACGTTTCCGGCGGTGGGTTGGATAAGAATTTTGAAGAAATTCTATCTTCTCTCGAGTTTTATTTAGATTGACCCCCTTTTTTTTGTGGATAAGGGAGGATGTGTTGCATTTTTATGTCCGATCGGATAGGAAAATGCAGCGGAGAGGGCTGGGCAAAGAATGTGCACAGCGAAGTTGCCAAGATTCCGGACCTTGCGCCATCTGCCCACGGCGGTTCAGGTTGCGGGGTTTGAATAAGGACAGATTCCGGGGTCCGTCGTTTGGCAAGTTTAGGCAAGTATTTTTTTATGTCAATTTGACATACAATTACAAGACATGATAAACTTTTACATATGTTTACGACAATATCAGCCAGACAAATACAGAGAGAGTATAAGAAAATTTTAGCCAAAGCTAATAAATCAAAGGAGCCTATTGTTGTCATGGCAAATAATAAACCTCTTGGTGCTGTTATCGGTCTTGATGCATTAGAAAAGCTTCAAGTCGAGGCTGTGTTGAATGAAGCAATGGAAGAGTACAGGGCTGGAAAAACAAAGACCATAAAAAATAAAAAGGATCTTGAAAAACATTTTCGAGAAATAGATGAAATGGTATAACTAGATGTGGAAATAAAATTATCTTCTAGTTACTATAGAGCTTTAAGGAAATTTGTAAAAAATAATAAAATAAATGCTTCAAACCTAAAAAAGGCGCTTAAACTATTTGAAGAAAACCCCTCGCATCCTTCTCTTCGTTTGGAAAAACTTAGTGGCTCAAAAGTATGGACTATTAGAATTGACAAAAGTAACAGAATTTTCTTCGTTTGGGTAAGCAAGACGATAGTGCTTTTGATTGACATAGATAAACATGACAAGTATCGAAGATATTGAAATACGACTTTTCTCCTGAATGGGTAATCCTATAGTCTTGACATTAACGGGCAACAATAGTATATTAGTTTGCTTAAGTTGTCTTTTAGCACTACAAAGTACTAGTTGACATCTGCCCCAGAATTGGTAAATTGTTGATAGTTCGTCGTTTATCGTTTGGAGTTTTCCATTAACGATTAACAGCTTACGATTGACGATTGACGAATAAAAATGGCGAGAGCAGAAAGACCACATTTACCAAGTTTTCCGGGAATTCATGTGCGGCCAAGAGATTTTATCTTGGCTACAGTTGCTTTGAGCGGTTTGGCTGTTGGCGGAGGAATTGCCGCAGACCAAAGCGGAGTTTTTGCTAACGGTTCAACAAGCGGGGATGACGAAGGCAGAAACAGAATTGTGGCACCTCTGCCGACAGCGGAGCCGACCTTTACTTTGACGCCTTTCCCTACAGAAACCCCCGTGCCTACTTTTACGCCTACTGCAGAACCTACAGAAGTGCCAACTAAAGCACCGGTTGTAGTTGTTCCGCCGACGCAAAAGCCGGTTCAGCCGACGGCCGTACCCACAAAGGAAGCGCCGAAAATAGTTGAAGGATTCAACCCTCAAATGTCGGCGGAAGTTAATGATGCGATCAACGCTTTAAGGGCTAGCAACGGGTTAAATGTTCTAAGAGTAGATTCCCGTTTGATGACTGCTTCGCAAAATAAAGTTCAGGTTTTGTTAAATGTAGGTTTTCCGGACAATATAAATTACGATCCACATTCCGTAGGCGGAGGTTCAACAGCTGGTGCAAATAGTGTCGGATATCCGGCTCGTTATGTAGCTGAAGTTATTTATGTTGGACAGCTTATAAGAGACAATAGCACCGGTGTAGGTGTTGTCGCTCGTTTATCAACTAGCCCCAGCCACCTGACAGCAATGCTAAATAAAGACTTAAAAGATGTTGGAGCTTCCTGTTGGCAGGGCTACAGAAGTTATAGACCTTATGTCCCACAGGGAACCACACTTGTAGTTATTTGCGTTGCAAGTCCGGCCTATTAAAGTTTTAAAACCTATAGTTTGACTTTTCCTAAACAAATGGTATAATTATTTTGTTTTACTAGACTATAAAATGACTGAGAGATATTCCAGAAGAGATATATTAAAGCTAGCATTGTCGGCACCTGTACTATTGGTCGCTTGTAAGGGAGCCGGCGCAGAGAATGGATCGCTTGGGTCGGAAGCGGGTTCTGTGGTGGTGACTCCAACAGAAGTCCCAACGGTTATTCTACCGACAGAAGTACCAGCTACGCCAATTCCGGAAAAGCCTAATTTTGGAAGATACGATGTTTTTATGGGAGATGCTGACGGTGGAGGTAAGGTTGTAATTACTGCGCTCCCGTTTGATTACGATCCGTCGAAGGGTAGAGTAATAATTATTTCGAGAAAAGAAACACCGACTTCGAGTAACCCTGACCATTATCTATTTGTGTACACGCTAGCGGCTAGTTATGATAGTTCAGGTTTTAAGACTAGGACGCTTGCAAAAGGTACTATTTCCGGAAAACTCGTAGACGAGCAGACTGTAACGGGTGTGATGATACAGGAAGGGTATACAACATCAGACGGAAAAGAGACTTATCCAACTGCTAGTGCAAATTTTACTATTAAGAAAATCGGTAATGGTAGAAAAGCGCTTCTTGATTCCTATAGAACTGCTTACGGCAGACTGGCTTCAGGCCTTAGCGATGCCCAACTAATAACTTCTTTACAGCAAGCTTGTGCTTGCACGCTTCCCGAATAAGAGTCACTTTCATTGGTTCTTATTGACTTTTTAGTTTATTTCCCCAATACTTTGATTAAGGAGTGTTTTTTCACTGTGGGTACATCTGTCCAGCAACCCGTTACTACTGAAGTTCCAAAGCTTCCTCAAAGTCGTTCTTTTTTGAAAATTTTACCGTTTATTCTGGTTTTGGCTGTCGGTTTTGCCGTCGGATTTATGGCGGATAAGTTCATTACGAAAGAAAAACAAGGGCAGGTTTCCGGAAATACTATTGCCGAATCGGAGTTGCCGATTGCCGTTTCTCTCCTTAAGAACCCGATTGTTGGTGAATGGCGAGGGGCGTTGGAAGGAACGCTTACTGCCAAGGACTCTGATTCTATTACTATTAATGATGACCAAAAAAATAGCATAAAAATTCTTTTGACTGTGCCTCCAAGCTCTAAGATTAATACCCTTTTCTTCGATTCAACACAGGCTACTTCTTCGGGTGCTCCAAAAAGATCTGTTAGCCTTGACAGCATCCCTCTGGGTTCTTATCTGAGGGGAGACTTTATTGTTGTTTCCAGGGAAGACAGGAAGGACATGATAGCGGGAAGTTTGTTTACAAGAATAGAAAAGCCACAATAAAGTATAATGTATGATCTCTTTCCTACTTAAACCCCCTTTTTCTCACAAGGGTAAATTTTATTTTTTTTGTTTTATTGCATCTACACTTTTTTTGTTCACTCTATTTTTCTTTACCAACTTTGGTTTAAAAACCGCACTAGCTCAGTGCACTGTAGAAAATTGTGATAATTTGCCGCCGCCGCCCCTTGGTCCCAACTATTGCTGCGCGGCTCCTAATTACGTGTGTAATGATCAATGGTATTATGCCTGCACTTCTTATGACGAGACAGGTATCTGTGACGCCTGGAAGGCACCGAGCCCGGTATATCACAATCCATGTTCTGCACCGGCTGGGGGTTCTTTTGGTGACTGTGCGCCGCATGATTTATGTTTTCCACCACCTCCGCCACCACCGCCGCCAGCTGCGTGTTCGGATGGGTCGGATAATGACGGGGACGGACTTGTGGATTATGGAGATGATCCGGGGTGTAGCAGCAGCGATGATGATGATGAATATAACGAACCGCCGCCGCCGGGGGCCTGTGATGCCTT
>MFAZ01000007.1:14681-19498 GCA_001776335.1 Candidatus Curtissbacteria bacterium RIFCSPHIGHO2_01_FULL_41_11
GCCAGGGTTTTGACAGCTGTACTGCAGATTGTTCGGGTTGTACCGGTGGGGGTGGAGGTAGCGCCTGTGATGCCTTCGGAGGCTGGTCAGGCTGCGTTACGTGGTGCCAGGGCCAGGGTTATGCAAGCTGTACTTTAGACTGTTCGAGTTGTACTTCGTCACCACCACCGTCAGAACCAACACCGCCACCGCCACCACCCCCGCCGCCGCCGACAGACAACTCGGTCCGTTTTCGGATATTTAATGACTTGAATTCCGACGGGCTATTTAGTGGTACTGGTTCGGGTGAGGAGTTTACAACCTTCAGCTCTTCAATTGCGACACTTTCTGTTGACGGGTTCAGCGCAAGCGTAGGGACAAATGGACAGACCAGCGTTTACAGTTGGGTTGAGTTTAGTTCCCACAGTGCCAGGGTATTTCCAGCGACAGGCTGGACAGTTACCCAATGGAGGGACCAAATCCCAAACGGGGGTTGCAATTACCAGGTCAAGAGCTATACGTCACCTAATTACACTGCCAGCCATACTGTTGACGGCTATTCAACCTGCGGAAATTACTTCCTAAATCTGGGAATCAAGCAAATCCCTCCTCCTTCGAACCTGAGCGTTTCCGGATTGCCTGCATGCGCTGCGGGAAACTACAGTGCAACGCTGAGCTGGACGAACAGTGCTAATAATTGGTCCGTTGACGTTGACAATGACGGCAACTGGAGCAATGGATATTTGGCCTTTAAATCCATAGCCAGCGGAACAAGTACATCTATACCTGCCGGTTTTAATAACGGCCTGTTGCTTTTTCCCGGAGGGACATACTACTGGAGAATTTACTATGGGATGCCTGGGCAGTGGGTTTATTATACAAGCGGGGCGGGGGATTCGACAACCGGACCCGGTGATCCGTTTTCCGTGCCAGGCTGTCTGGATCTTAAGGCAAGATTTGTGAAACCGTTGCCTTCTGAACCATACAGTGCAGGCGATAGTGCAAATGCCACTGTCCGCGTAAGCAATATAGGCGACCAGGCATCTGCTGCAACTACACTTGGTTTGTGGGTTGCACCCGGTGATCCGGCAGCTGCCAGTTGTCCTTCGTCACCGGCCACCCCGCCTGTCGGCAAGAGCTGGAGCGTTGCTGCTTTGTCTCCCGGGGCCGCAGTTGATATTCCTATTAGTTTCAATGTGGGTAGTAGTAAAGGGTCATTCACGGCAAACGCATACGTTATACCCGCTTGTAATCAATCGGACAGTTTTTGGGGAAATAACAGTACCAGCGGAGCCGGTCAGGTCGGTGAAGGCGAAGATTCAGACGCGTCTGTCGGAGGATTTACGTTTACGGTTAATGTTAATGCGTGGTTTGAAACGACCGAGGGAGATGTCGGAAGTCAGGGCAACGTAAATATTTCTCAAAGAGCACCCGATGCGCCTGCCAAGTACAATTCCGAGTATCTGGTTGCCGGCTCAAGCCTCGGATCTAATGTTAAATCTGAAAATAACTGGAAGATAAGCGGATATAGCGGTCACAGACTGGTACCCGGCGGAAGCGTCTACAATTATCTGGCAGACAGGTTTAGAAGCAAAGCTTCCGGATCCGAAATCTGTAATATTCCTGCAGGACTGCCTCCGGGAAATAATTTTTACCAGTGTACCGGTGATGCCCAATTTCATGTAGGGAATGGGCCGAATGGAAATAATGTGTTTTTCATAGACGGAAACTTAGTGGTTGACGGGAACTTAACTCTGGCTAGTTCCGACAGCTCAATATTTATTGTTAAGGGTAATATAACCATAAATTCTGATGTTACCCGAATTGACGGAATTTATGTTGCCGGCGGTCAATTTTCAGATGCAACAGATACCAGTGACGAAAGTGGCGCACAGCTGGTCATTAATGGTTCTGTTTTTGCAGATAGCGTGAGGTTAAACAGATATCTGGGCGGGTCGAGATGTCCGAGCGGAGATGCTTGTGACAATGCGCTGACAGCTGCAGACGTTATCAACTTTCAAACCAAATACCTTGTAGCGCTCAACTCGATGATTGGCTCTCCGTCTATTTCCTGGAATGAAGTAGCGCCGTAAAGCGAAGCTTTACGTAAATGACCAATTCCCAAATTCCAAACTCTAATCAGAAAAGATACGAAAAAGATATTTATGAATGGACCTATCAATTTAGTCTTAAAGTGGTTAAATTTTGTAGGCAGATGCCTAGGTCTGTCGAATCAGATGTGATAAAGAAACAACCTGGTTTCTGAAAATGAGGAAATCATTAGAATTCTTGCATCTATCGTTATAAAGACCAAAATTTAACCAACTACTTCTAGTTTGATCCACTTTATAGTTATTTAGGTTAATAAATTCTAATCCTGCTCCTTGAACGTCTTTGTTTAAATTGTTAAATTGTTGTCGCTCGCTGACGCTTGCTTATTGTTAAATTGTTTTCTCAACAATACAACAATATAGCAATATAAGAGAGCTTGTATCTCGCAAGCTCGATATAACAATATGAAATTTCCTCTGTTTTCCTCCAAGCGGCTCGGAATTGATTTAGGCACTTCGAATTCTCTTGTATGGTCAAGCGGCGAGGGTGTGGTTCTTTCCGAGCCAAGCGTTGTGGCTGTTGACTCTATTTCAGGGAAGGTTGTCGCAGTCGGCAGCCAGGCTTATGAACTCTTGGGAAGAACAGGCCCGCCTAGCCGAGCCGGCGAGGTTGGAACAAACCTGGTTGCGCAAAAACCTCTGCGGGAGGGAGTAGTTGCGGACTTTTTGGTTTGCGAAGCGATGCTTAAGTATTTTATGGACAGGGTTCTGGGGAGTTCCAGAATCGTGCGACCGGAAGTCATGGTGTGTGTGCCTGCCGGGATAACCCAGGTGGAGAGACGTGCAGTTTTGGAAGCAGCACTTTCTGCGGGAGCGAAGACGGCGTATTTAATAGAACAGCCTCTGGCTGCAGCTCTCGGTGCAAAACTGCCAATCGACGCACCCTTTGGATCGATGATTGTAGACATTGGCGGAGGCTCGACCGGTTCGGCTGTAGTGTCCGTGGGTGGCATTGTAGTATCCTCGACTGCTAAAGTGGGGGGAGCAAAGCTGGACGAAGCGATAGCTACTTACATGAGAAGGACTCATAACTTGATAATCGGCGAGCGTATGGCAGAGGATATTAAGATCAAAATTGGCAGTGCTGTGGCGCCAACTGCTAAAGTTGTGATGGAGGCAAGAGGGAGGGATGCAATTTCCGGGTTGCCGAAGACGGTGAGTGTTAGCAGTAGTGAAATTTCGGAGGCGATGGGCAGTGTAATTTCTGCGATAATTGCTTGTGTGAAAAGCACTTTGGAACAAACTCCACCAGAGCTGGCAAGCGACATAATAGACCGGGGAATAGTCATGACAGGGGGAACTGCGCTTTTGAAGGGTTTGGACCGTATGGTTGCTTCACAAACAAACGTGCCGGCTCATGTTGCCGAAGACGCGATGCAATGTGTTGTGTATGGTTGCGGGATAGCCCTTGAGAATATCGAGACCTGGAAGAGGGTAGTGGCGACGAGGTGAACCATAGGTTTACGGTGGACAGTGTGTAAGTGATAAGTGATAAGTGAGTAGTGATAAGTGATAAGTGAGTAGTGAGTAGTGATTAGTGATTAGTGATTAGTGTCTTGAATTCACGACATTAATAATCCTGGAAAGCATTTTGATAACCTCTTCGTACTTTAGCGATAAAGATATTCGTTTTTCTTCAGTGATGTCTTCGATTTCTTTTAAGACTAGGAGCCAATAGTTAGTCTCTCCTGCGGAACCTCTGGATATTTCAAGGTGAGAGGTGTAATTTTTACCTTTATGGCTGTAATAGCCTTCAACAATGTTTGCCGGTACGGAGAAACAGGATCTAAGTATTTGGCGCCATATTTCATAATTTAAGTTGTTTTTAGGAACTTTCCTTGATAGATGGAATATTTCCATTGCAAGTTCATGAGAAAGTTGCCAAACATGGAGTTCTTTGAAAGAAGTGATTTTTGGCTTGTTCACTTGGGCTACACTGTTCACTTTACACTGTTCACTTATCACTATACACTAGGCACTATGCTAATTGGCTTTGATGCTTCTCGCGCGTTTGTTCGTGATGCAACTGGGACGGAGAATTATTCGCTGAATCTTCTTCGGGCTTTAGCTAGGATTGACCGTAAGAATGAATACCGGGTTTATCTAAGAGATTTTTCTACTCCGTCATTGCGAGACCACGAAGTGGCGAAGCAATCTAGACAAAAGATTGCCACGCTCCTTTCAGTCGCTCGCAATGACAAGGTTGGGGGAGGTTGGCCTGATAATTTTCAATTTAAAATTATCAGACCCCGCCGTTTGTGGACTCAGTTTGGGTTGGCACTTGAGACATGGAAGTCGCCGGTCGATGTGCTGTTTGTGCCTGCGCACACATTGCCGATACTTCGAAGACGCTTGATCTTTAAGAGTACCACGGGTAGTCGGAGTACCACGGGTATCACAGGCTTTTTGAATTCTTTAGCTCGTGGTACTCGTGATACTTTTGAGGCTCGTGATACTCGTTATATTGTGACTATCCATGACCTTGGAGTGGAGTATTTGCCTAATTATCATATGTTCCCGCAAAGATATTATCTGGATTTTGCGAGCCGCTACGCTGCAGGGAATTCTGACGCCATTATCGCCGTTTCTGGCGCTACAAAGAACGATTTGATAAAGAGATACAAAGTGGACAGTAAAAAGATATCAGTGGTCTCGGAGGGGGTTGACACGGGGTTTTTCAAACCGAGTTCAAAGTTCAAAGTGCAAAGTTCAAAGTTGAAGTACGGG
>MFAZ01000008.1 GCA_001776335.1 Candidatus Curtissbacteria bacterium RIFCSPHIGHO2_01_FULL_41_11
TGGTACCAAAAATCCACAAAGGCAACTCTCCTTGAATTTGAAGTAGACTACCTGAAAGGGTTGACCGAACAAAAAACCGAAGAAAAACGTAAAGAATTCGGCGCAAATATCCTCGCTTCAAAAAAGAAAGAAAGCACAATCAGCATTTTTATAAAGCAATTCAGAAGTCCTTTAATTTACATCCTTATTTTTGCTGCCTCTCTAGTTATCCTGCTCGGGCAAAAAACCGATGCTTTGGTAATCATTGCAGTAATCGCCATGAATGCCATTATTGGGACTATTCAAGAAGGCAAAGCAAGAAATTCACTGGAAAGATTACGGAACTTAACAAAGCATAAAGCTCTAGTCAGACGAGATAGCCAAGAGCTTCTAATTTCATCTGAGGAAATTGTACCGGGAGATATTCTAGTTCTGCACGAAGGCGATAGGGTGGCTGCCGATTCACGGATTATTAAGTCGGAAGGCCTGACAGTTGACGAAGCGATTCTTACCGGTGAAGCATACCCAGTTCCCAAAATACCTGATGTTATTAACAAAGAAAATTTGGTAATTGGTGACCAGAGGAATATGCTGTTTTCAGGCACAAGTATTTCTTCAGGTTACGGAGAAGCTGTTGTAGTTGCAATAGGGCTTGACTCAGAGCTTGGCAGAATTTCAAAGGACCTTCTAGAAACATCCAGTCTTCCACTCCCTCTCGAAAAGAAAGTCTCAAAACTTAGCCATCAGATTGCAGTCTCTGTAGGGGTAATTGCAGGGCTGGTGTTTGTATCAGGATTGTTAAGAGGAATACCGACAAGAGAAATCTTCGGGGCTGTTGTTGGTCTTTCGGTATCAATAATCCCCGAAGGACTGCCTGTCGTTGTGACTGTTGTACTGGCCAAGGGTGTATGGAGAATGGCTAAAGCAAAAGCGATTGTGAGACAGATGGCTGCGGTTGAAGCAATGGGTTCTGCAGACACCTTATTGGTTGATAAAACCGGCACAATTACCACAGGAAGCATGCTCATAAAACAAGCCTTTTTCGATGGAGAACGTTTGACAGTTCAAGGAAGTGGTTATATTCCTGAAGGAGACATTAAAGGCGATAATCCAGTAAGCAAAGAAAAGCTAAAAAAACTCTTAAAATTAACCTATCTTTCCCTAAAAGCTGACGTTGTCAAAGAAGACGGAGACTGGAAACCCATTGGTGATCCGACGGAAGCTGCCATAGCAGTGCTTTGCAGAAAAGCTGGCCTCTCAAAAATGCAGCTTCAAAGAGAATATAAGACCATTGCTGCTAGACCTTTTGACTCTAAGAAAAGATACCTTGAAGCAACTTTTGCCAAGGGCAAAGAAACCTGGAATGTGTTTGTGGGTGCGCCTGATTTTTTAAGTAAGAGCCTAAAAATCGACCATAACTTAATACAAGAATATCACAAGCTCACGGATCTTGGTTTAAGAGTTGTAGGAGTTGCCATGTTTGGTCCCGGGAATAAAGAACTTTTTGCATTTGCACTTTTTGCAATTGACGAGGAGATAAGGCCGAATGTTGACAAGTCTATAGAAGAAGCAAAAAAAGCGGGCTTCAGGGTTGCTATGATGACTGGCGATTTTCCAGCTACCGGAAAATCAATCGCTCAAGAGGTCGGTATTTTCCAGAAAGGCGATAAGGTACTTTCTGGTGAAGACATTGAGAAAATGTCTGAAACGGAACTGGCTGAGTTGATCGACAAAGTTTCTGTATTTGCTCGAATTACCCCCTTGCACAAACTTAAAATTGTAAATGCTTTTAAAAAGAAGGGCCACGTAGTTGCGATGACCGGTGATGGTGTCAATGACGGACCAGCTCTTCAAGCAGCAAACTTAGGGATTGGACTTGGTTCGGGAACGCAAGTTGCTCAAGATGCATCCGACATTGTTCTTGTTGATAACAACTTTTCAACGATTACAGCTGCTATTGCGGAAGGTCGAGGGATTTATTTAACCCTTAAAAAGGTTATTCTTTACTTGTTTTCTACCAGCTTTGGGGAAGTGCTGGTGATTTCAGCTGCAATCCTTTTAGGTTTACCATTACCACTGGTTGCGGTTCAAATTATTTGGCTTAACTTTGTAACGGATGGTTTCTTAGATATTTCACTTGCCCAAGACCCGCCTGAAAATAACCTTTTATTCCAGAAAGTTATGAGCAACAATTTGATAGACAAGTTAATGATTGGCAGAATACTTTTAATGGGTTCTGCCATGCTTATTGCAACCTTACCGATATTCTATTTTTATACGACGCACTCGTCGCTTACTTACGCAAGGAGTATGGCACTTTTGGTGCTCTCGATAATTCAGTGGTTTAATGCACTCAATATCCGCTCCAAAGAACAGTCCATCTTTAAGATGCCTTTAACAAACAATTGGTTTTTAATCGCAGCTTTTGTGATTGTTTTTACTTTGCAGCTTTTTGCAATCCACACCCCCCTCGGCAACAAACTTCTGCATACAACACCACTTACGCTAAATGATTGGCTCGTTGCGGCTCTTGCAAGCTCTCTAATAATAATTTCAGAAGAGATAAGAAAGTTTTTTGCAAGGAGTAAATCCCGCCCAAATGAGTCAAGCGTTCAAATTTAACTTCCGGATAAAATAATTGTAAAATACGAAAAATGCAAAATGGCTACAAAATATAAACTCGTAGCACTCGGAGGCACATTTGATCTTTTGCACAAAGGACACACAACCCTTCTTGCAAGGGCATTCTCTGCAGGCCAGCAGGTCACAGTTGGTATAACTACCGACAAGTTTTGCAAGGAAATTGAAAAAATCCCGTACGAAAATCAGGAGCTGCGCAGGAAAAATCTTCTTGTGTACTTAAAAGCAAAAAAACTGCTCAAGCGTTCAAAGATCGTCTGGCTGCATGATATTTTCGGCCCCGCAGCTACAGACAAAAATATCCAGGCGCTGGTTATTTCCAGAGAAACTTTGCCAAACGCAAACGCGATAAATAAAAAAAGGGTCAAAAATAAATTAAAAAAAACAACTCTTATAATTTGCCCGCCGGCTTTGGCGAAAGATAAAAAGTTAATATCGTCAACCAGAATCAGAGAAGGAGAAATATCCAAAAGCGGCAGAAGCTACTGGCACTTTCTCTCAAAAATTGCCCAAAGACCAATCAGCCCGTCGGCCCGCACAAAGCTCAAAATACCATTTGGCCCAATAGTTAAAATTGACAAGTCTTCTGCTAAAAAGCATCCCCCCGAAGCAGCAATCGGCGACATAACCGTTTCGGCTTTTTTGAAAGAAAGCAAAACGCCAAGAATATCAATTGTCGACTTCTATGTTGAAAGAAAAAGAATTTTCAACAAACTTTCGCAACTCGGTTTTCCGACAGAAAATGCCGATGCCATAGTATCAAACAAACCGGGCTTGATATCGACTGCGCTGATAAATGAAATCGCAGCATCAGTTAAAAGACCCTTCAAATCTATAATCGTAGTCGAGGGGGAAGAGGACCTTGCGACAATTCCAGTGGTTTTGCTTTCACCGCTTGGAAAATATGTTTATTACGGCCAGCCCAAAAAAGGAGCAGTTAGAATAACTGTAACCGAGAAAATAAAAGAAGAAATTTGCAACCTTCTAGTAAAGTAAAACGACTCTGCCGATTATATCCGACCGCTTAACCGGTCCAATCTTAGAACTTTCTTTTTCGTTATCTCCGGCAACTTCTACTAGTCCCTTAAGGGTTTTTCTAACCCTCTTTATGTAATTTTTTTCGTTTAACTTAAATATCACCACATCTCCCGCCCGGACATCTGTCCAGTTGAAAGTGATGACATAGTCACCCGGTTTGTAATCAGGAATCATACTCTTTCCCCGCACTACAAACATCGAGACCGGAAACAGTTTCATCCCAAAAGTTTTTTCTTAAACGCGTCAGGATTGTCGCTGACAGATCCGCTTAAGTCTTCTTTAGGCTCAACTTTAACCTGGTCAAACATTGCCGCAACTTCGCGGCAGGCAACGAGCAGTTCCTTGGCCTTCTGTATATTGACATCCAGTTTATTTTCGGAAGCAAGTTTAATAGCTCTCCAAACTTTATCGTGCAAATCCGGAAATTGCGCAATATGCTCCGGTTTGAAAAAATCCGCCCACAAAGTAACCAGCTGCTCCTCACAAATCTGCGCATGATCTTCTTTAACTCTTACGCATCTTATGAAATTATTGCGGTCTTTTAAGCTTGGCTTGTCCATAGGAATTGATTCCATAACCTCGACCATCCTAATAACCGTCTGGGCAGAAACAAGAAGTGTATTTGTTTCGTAAATTCCGCAAGGTATATCACAATGTGCAAGTGCTTCGGGAATCTTAAAAATCTCTTTGAAGAATTTCATCGCAATTAATATACCATTGCTGCAATTGCCATTTCAACAAAAAAACGGTAATAGGAAAGTAAAAAATCAACTAAACTCGAAGAAGATACTTTTTGCTAACTAAAATTCCCCTTGGAAGCAGTTTTTTGGAAGACAAAAATGCCAAAACATTGTTCATTAAAATATAGCTGGAACTTATTCCAAGTGTAAAAATCGATCTTTCCAAAATAACTATTGGAATCAAAGCTGTCCAAAACAAGGCAGTCGTCGGAAATGCCCAAATCCAAACAGCACCACCGACAGCGTGTGCCGTCATTGTAGTACCAAGCGCCCTTGCAAGCAGGAATCTTTCTCGAAAAGGCCAGACCAGAAATGGAATCACCCAAAACAGTGAATAAAACCAGACAGACCTGCCAACCGGATGCAAGTTAAAAGCAATAATAGCAAGTGCCGGAATCACTAATAATTTGCCTTCTTTTTTGGCAAAAAAATAAACACCTACAATAAACGGCAAAAATCTTAATGTTGCAGCCAGCGTTAAAGGTGACGCTGTGTTTATACCCGAAAAACCGTGGGTCACGAGGTTAACGGCAAGAATCACAAATACGGAAATAATACCAATACCAGTACCAAGCAGTGCACCAAAAACAGGAGCAAACAAATCAAATAGTGTAAATTTAACTCTCGATCCCTCGAGGTAATTTATCGGAATCTGCAGGGCAACAAATCCCAAAACAACAAAAAAGAGAACAAATAGCCACTTGCTCTTCATTCGATAATCATTTTCACAAATACTTTTTGCTTTGTCAATGCCTAGCTCATGCCCGGGATGAAAGCTCCGGCCACTTCAATATTTGCTCCGTTTACATACTGCGCCTCAGCAGAAACCAAAAATTTTAAGGCAGAAATCACATCCTCGTATTTTGCACTTCTTCCCATTGGAAAATCAGTCGCTTTAAAAATATCTGTTTCCAAAGATGCGGGCGAAATCATATTAACTCTGATTCCGGCTTTGGCTTCTTCCCACGCCATTATTTTTGTAATTGTATAAACGCCAGTCTTGGCCAAAAAATAGGGCGTCGATCTTTCCGTGATCGTTATTCTGCCGGCTCCAACTGTTCCAATATTGATAATGTTACCGCTTCTTTGTTTACGCATAGTAACAAGCGCCTGTCTCGAAGCAAAAAATGTCGCGTACAAATTCGATTCCACCAAATCTTTAAATTCATCGCTTGTGGTCTCTGCGAACTTTTTGTAAAGAAAATTGCCAACATTATTGACAAGTAAATCGACTCTTCCAAGCTTCTTAATGACTTCCGCAAACATCTTTTTAACATCTTCCTCGATTTTTAAATCAGCCCTCACCAAAATCGAATTCGGTGATTTCCTCTGGACCTCTACCAAAACTTTCTCCGCCTCTTGCTTACTGCTCAGGTAATGCACAACGACCGTAAATCCCTCGTCGGCAAGAGCCAGTGCAATTGCCCTTCCCAAACCTTTCGCAGACCCCGTAACAACGGCAACTTGTTCCATAAATCCGATTATACTAAATACTTAATACTGTATACTTCATACTGTATACTGTTCTTGTGAATAAAGGCTTAACTGCAGGTCTTATCGCAATAATTATTCTTCTTATTGCCTCCGTAGGTTACTTTATTTACCAAAATCAAAAAATCCTCAAAGATCTTTCCGGCCAGAAACAGTCCCAGCAAACACCGCAAGCAACAACACAAGTCTCTTCAAAACCTGCGCCGTCGCCAACTCCATTACCTTCACCGTTGTTTACATTGCTTGGAACGCAAAGCGCCATAAAATCACATCTAAATTCAAAAGACTACAAGGGTTTAATTCCCTACATGACTTCGCCGGCTGTTGATTTTTCACTTATGTCTACAGAATGCTGCCCCGAGCAGTCGCAGCAGGAAGCCGCAACGCAGATGTCCTACATTGAAAACGGACTGCCCCTTGATTTCGACCAGAATAATCCTCAAATAAAAACCCTGAAAGACAAAAACGCACAGCTGAAAAACACTTTTATTGGAATTTCAACTGCAGGGGAGCATCTGGCCGCATTCACCATAAACAGTGAAAATAAAATTTCAAAAATCCAGTTGTCGGTTTCGTGGAAACTCTATAATAATTAGCACAATTCTTACCGAATTATTACCATACTCCTAAATTCTCATAACATCGAAGGTTTAATATCGCACTAGAATTGAGGTGACACAAATGGCACAGAAGTCCAAACGTGGTTTTGCTGCAATGGATGAGGAAACACGCCGGAGAATTGCAAGCGAGGGCGAAAAGGCAAGTGGCGGCAATTTTAAATATGATCCGGACCGTGCAAGTGAAGCGGGCAGTAGCTTTACTATCTGCTGGAAGTAATATCAGATATTGTATTAATCCAGCTTGAATCTCCGATTCTCTCTCTGTATAACCAAAACGCTGCACCCCAAAATCCAATAGAATCCACCCCGCTTGCTTCTAAATAATCATTTCCCCGACTTATATCGCCGGTATCAAAAAAATAATCTTTTCTTTGTGCCTCCGATATTGATCTAACATATGGATCCGCCTGCATTTCCAAAACCCATAAATCTAACCCTTTTTCAGCTGCCTCGCTTCTTAAACGGGTATAGTCAGGAGAAAGAAAAACCCATGACTGTACTGGCCAAAACAACCACTTCGGCCAGGGAACGCGAATTTCCCGACCGAAAACGGAAACGGAAAAAAGATTAACCCCTTGAGTTTTCAAGTAACTGTTAACTCCCAAAATATCTCCCGGCTTCATAATCTCAAATAATTTTTTATATTGGCGGTCAAACGCTGCCGGTCCTACATGATTCAAAATAATCGGCCTATGACCCAAGTCATTGCCCCGGACTACATCGACTTCTGCACCCAGCAAATCCGGTCCGATTTTTAAATTATCAATGTTTGCCAAAAACGGTTCGTTCTCAACCTGCCAGTAAGAAATATTCGGGTATTTAGAAAGTTCTTGAACCACGATCCTGTCAATTTCCAAGAGGTCATCTGCAATAGGGTGATCTACGGTTATGGTGTCGCCAAACTTTATCTGATTTTTAATATTGTCCGGCAAATGGTATTCAGGGTGGTAGGGAGTTTTGGCACCAACAACAACAATTACTTTTATGTCCCGCTTCTCAGCTTCACGGATTGCAAATTCAATCTCACCCAAGTTAAGTTCTCCATCCTTTACATGCCTGTCCCAGAAAAAGGAAAGCCTCACCCAGTCAAATTTAACCTCATCCAGAAGTTTAACGTAAGCATCGCGAGAATTTAGACCATACCAGTCAGCATTTTCAAAACTCCACGAAAAACCATACTTAACCTGAGGGGTCGAGGACCTAGAAGATAGTGGAAGAGGAATAGGATTGGCAAATGCGTTCGCGATATAAGCAACAAGGATAAGTAAGCAAACGAACAAAACTCTTATCTTCACCCTAAAATTATATCAACTCAAATCACAAAATATCCTCATTAACCCTAAAATCTTCAATCACTTCTCTCGCCAGCCCCTCGCAAAAATTCAACCTTTTTTTAAAATCGCCGGAAACAACTACATACCGGAAATTGTATTTGTCAAGTAAATCCAAAAACCTTTTATGCATCCATTTTCGCCTGCTCTTTGCCATGCGAACACTGTCCTGTTTAAACTTCACATCAAGATCACAAACAATATAAAAGTCATATTTCATGCGTCCAAACAACGCCTCAACCTCACGAGATCCTTTTCCGACTAAAAGTTCTTCCCAAACATAAGTCGCAAAAGAATTGGTATCACAAAACAAAATCTTGTTTGCATACCCTGCGAGTTCATCTTCGAAACTGTTCTGTACCTTTGCAATGTGCTCAAACTCGCGGCTTTCCCATTTTGAAAACTTTGAATTTACCCTGCCTTCCGTATAGAACCTGCCGTATTCCGGAACCCAAGAGGTTTTAAATTTTTTTGCAAGTGACTCAGCAAGCGTTGTCTTCCCCACGGATTCTGCGCCGACAAAACAAAACCTCCGCACGAAATAGGCCCGAACGACCGGGTGCAAATAGTCAAGATGTGACAAGGGGTTGTTCCGAATAGCGGTCCCGGAAACCGGAAATTTTTTACGCGGAATATCAACAGGAATATGCACTGCCCCCATCAACTTTGCATAATGATCTCCGTAATATTCAGACGTAAAGACTAAGTCGGGTCTATAACCAATCCACTTAATAGTATTTTTTGCCCAAGCCTCATCGTCATCATCCAAAATATTGTGATAAATCACTTTAACACGAACCCCGGGGTAAATTTTACGGATCCATTCTCCACGAACATCCCCCTTAACAATTTGTCCGCGCTTTCCACAAACAACAATAGTCAAAAAATCCAACTTTGAAAGCGCTGTCTCAATAACATATTGATGACCGGCGTGCAGGGGATAAAATTTTCCGATGACTACGCCTCGTTTCACGTTCTAGATTATATCTTAGCTGTCTCCGTGTAACCACTTTCGCTTTCGTGGTACAACAATCACTGCCTGATACAAAACAATTTTGTTAAAGACCCAAAGCCCGAATAACATCATCGGCACTGTCGTATGTGCCGCCGGGTAGTTTGGAAGTAAACTCAGCCTTATCCTCCTCGGAAAAATCGGAGAGGTTATCACACTCCGCAACTAACTCTGCCTTGGTTGCCGGATATTTTTGATGGTTTTTTAGGTGGTCTTTTGCACCTTGTACGTTTTGCATGAAATCACCCCCATTCTTGTTTATATTAAAACTGAAGTTATACCATTTTACAGTGTAAATCTACTTCGTCAAGACATTGAAATTAACTTAGAGATGCGGTGTCGGTTTGCAGACGACGTTACTCGTCCTGAGCGAAGTCGAAGGAAAACTTTTTGGGTTCAGAATCAAAATAGATTTATGCAACTGTAGGCTCGGCCCGTAATAATCCTAGATTATAATCTATTAGTTCATCTGCAATGCTGTTGTAAACAGATTGAGAATGCACGTCAACTGACTTACTGTCACCATTAAGTCCTTCGATAGTAATTTTAGTAATACTTCTAATTTTAGAAGAAATATCTTCGTATGCACCTAAAAATTCTGGCGCTTTGGATTTTTCTCTCAATTCTTCATTTAATCTTGTGGCTTCATCTTGATATTCCTCGCTATCATGCTGAAGTTTTTTCTTACGAGCTTCTATGGCTTCATCAGACCATCTATTTTCAATGTCAGGATCCTCTTCTTTTGGCGGAATGTTCTGAAATCCAACAACAGAACTTCTAGTCATTTTCAAAAGATCTTCCGCACTTCTAAGCTCTCTTGATAACTTATAAGCTTGCTCATATACGGGATCACGAGCTATTCGTCCCGCCAGTTCTGTCGCAATAGGGTAAATGTCTCTAGGTAATCTGGACCACGCAGTGGTACCGATACCTTTTTCTTTCGGAATGACTAAATTCTCTTTAGGTTCATCCTTACCTGGCTCCGTCATACAGAAATATCATATCATTTTAGTGTGCTACGCCAAAGTAGAGTCGATGACCATAGGTCAGTGTGCCGGGAGTCGGAGTCGAACCGACATAGCCCGTTTTTCAGACGGGTGCGTTGACCACCTCTGCCATCCCGGCCCGTTAAAAGTTCGGTATTAATCCAACGCTATACCAATGCCGATAAATTTTAACTCAATTTTACCAGTATTTCTAATTTCGTGTGAAACACCTGCAGGAACAATAATTCTGTCTCCGCTTCTAACACTTTCAACCTCACCGTCCAAAATTACTTCTCCCTCTCCCTCCAGAAAATAAAAAATCTCCTCCATAGTTCTGTGAATGTGAGCAGGGTGTACTTTCCCGACCAAGACACGAGCTAAATTAACCATCATCAGCTTTGATTTCGGGTCAACTTCGGCATGGATTACCAAAACTTTTTTCCATGCACCAACGTTTTTCGGATCCTCGTTCGACGGGATTTCCCACTGCAAATCGTTTATATTTATCTTGTTCATATTTAAAAAACCAAAATTCTCGAGAATTTTGAAGTGGACGGTATAGGATTCGAACCTATGACCTTCGCAGTGTAAATGCGACGCTCTAACCAGCTGAGCTAACCGTCCATCTCACTCCGCTTCCCTGAGGACGAGTCCTGCATAGCAGGACGAGGTGCCGAGGACAGGACTCGAACCTGCACGCTTTTTAGGGCACAGCCACCTCAAGGCTGCGTGTATACCAATTTCACCACCTCGGCTCAAGAATTGTGCCCTGAGGGAGACTCGAACTCCCATGTCCTTGCGGACACTAGCTCCTGAAGCTAGCCTGTATACCAATTTCAGCATCAGGGCAGATCGTGTCTGTCACTTCTTGCGATAGCAAGAACGAGACTTTCCGCCACTTCGGCGCAATGGAAATTTTAACACAAAACTAATTAGAAAAAGCTATGGCGAGGGGAATCTATTTTGCTCTGGCGATGGTAATACCTTTTTTCCTGTCTTCTGCCTGTTCTCTTCTTTCTCTCATTGCTGCGAACTTCTCGTCAACTATTTTTTGGCACTCGGAATCCGGACAAATAGCCTCTTCGTGAAGAACAGGCGTGCCACGGCCGTCGTTTTTCTCTATCCACTTTTTGGAAAATATTCGTGTTTTACCACACCTTATACACACGGAATCCGCAAATCTAGGCATAATTAAATTGAAATTTCGATATGGATTTCAAATGGGTGGAAAGTTGAAAGGAATTATAGCATTTTGATACTTTTTATTCAACAACTTAGATAGAGTCTCAGAAAATCTTTGAACTAAAGTCTTACGGAAAGAAGCAAATGTTATAGCTGGAGCGGGTGATGGTTCTGAGCTCGAACCTGCACTCGCTGTTCAATGATAACAACGAGGAAGCGAAAATTTTAGCTTTTCAACTTGAAACGTTAAATAATCACTTGATAATGGTTCGTTAGTAGCTAAACCAATACTTGCCTACAATAAAGT
>MFAZ01000009.1 GCA_001776335.1 Candidatus Curtissbacteria bacterium RIFCSPHIGHO2_01_FULL_41_11
CAACCAAGCTCACAAACCCTGCCCCCACATCTCTCGAAGCGCAGGAACCGAATCCGTGAAATCTGGGTAAGAAATTATTTGACTATTTAGTTCTTTGGAAAACACCAAGCGCGTTAGGGAATATCTCTTCAAATCTGTCAAAAATTTGCGGTTCTCCTAAGGCATTTGCATAACCTTGAAGAAAATCCGCCCGCAACTCAACGTCTTCTGCTAAACCGAATTCTAAAAGATTAACATTATCCACGTCTCTACCCATCCTTGTTGCAACCTCTGGACGTGAAAGCCCTTTAACCTCACGCTCTCTCCACCAAAACCTACCCAATCTGCTTAGCCATTCCGCAGAGCCTTCTGCCTCGACTTTGATGTCGCATCGCTTCATATAATGTGGAAGTCTCCCAATTACTTTTAGCATGAACCTCTCAAGTTCGTCTGCCTCCGCTACATTACGACGAATTTGCTCTCTCGACTGGTGAGCTTGTTCGTCCGATGGATTTGGTCTGTCTCCCATATGCTTGAGCGCATTATACTTTGGAGTTTTTATATATGCAAAATAAATATTGCTGCGCACACTATTTGGAACCTTGGTACTGCATGAAATATACTTCCTCTATGAATATCAGAAATTTCGCCATCATTGCACACATAGACCACGGCAAATCAACGCTCGCCGACCGAGTCATGGAGATCTGCGGTGCAGTAGGGAGTACTCATCAAGCTCAACTTCTCGACTCACTTGAGTTGGAACGCGAACACGGCATTACGATCAAACTCAAGGCGATCCGTCTTGACTATGCACTAGGCACTCATCACTATACACTGAATCTAATCGATACTCCCGGTCACGTTGATTTTTCCTATGAAGTCTCAAGATCTCTTGCGTCTGTTGAAGGAGCAATTCTTCTGGTCGATGCAACCCAGGGAATTCAGGCGCAAACTCTTTCCAACTTCAATCTCGCACTCAACGCTAATCTAACGATAATTCCTGTTATCAACAAAATTGACTCACCTCAAGCAGAAGTCGAAAAAACAAAAGACGAGTTAATGTCGCTCGGATTTACCGAAGCAGAAATCTTAAAAGTTTCTGCTAAAACAGGCGAGAATGTAGAATCTATCATTCAGGCAATTATCGAAAGAATTCCTGAACCTAAATCTACAACCAATGTGCCACAAGCATTAATCTTTGATTCGTCACTTGATCCTTATAAAGGGGTTGTTGCAACAGTCCGCTTGTTTGGAGGAGAAATAAAAACAGGGGACAACGTTTCATTTTTGGCAACTGGGGCTCAAACAGAAATCCTCCAGGTTGGTTTTCTTTCCCCAAAGCCCACTTTTATCGATAAAATCACAGCAGGCGAAGTTGGATTCATTGTCACTAATTTAAAAGACATTACCAAAGTCAAAGTAGGGGATACTATTACAAATCCAAAAGATCCAGCATATCCGCTTTCCGGTTATCAGGAAGCCAAACCGGTTGTATTTCTCTCATTTTACCCGACAGACACTCACGATCTTACCAAACTAAAAAATGGTCTTGAAAAACTAAAGCTCAACGATGCATCCCTGACATTTTCTCCGGAATCCACAGTTAGCCTGGGCATGGGTTTCCGGGTGGGATTTCTTGGTCTTTTGCATGCCCAGATTACCCAGGAGCGACTCGAGCGCGAATACGACCTTGATATCATTGCAACATCGCCTTCGGTCAATTTCCAGATAGACGGACGAGAAATAAACAAGCCTTCGGATTTTGACCCCACCGCAAAAGAAGTGGAAGAGCCTTACGCACAAGTTACCATCTTTGCGCCGGAAAAATATTACGGAGCCATATCAAATCTAGTCCACGATAGGCGGGGAGAGGTAACAAATATCGAAAACATCGGTGCTTTGCAAAAGACCGAGGCCACTATCCCTCTTTTGGATTTATTAGTAGGCTTCTACGATACTTTAAAAACTGTCTCCTCAGGGTATGCTTCCCTGGATTTTGAAGTTAGTGGCTATCGCTCTGCAAAACTTGTCAAACTCGATATTCTTATTAACCATGAACCAATCGAAGGACTGGCGCAAATCGTTCCAAGCGAAAAAGCCGAAACCATCGGCAGAAAGTTTGTCGAAAAGTTAAAAGAAGCCATTCCCCGTCAGCAGATACCGGTGCCAATACAGGCTGCAATCGGAGGCAAAATTATAGCTCGCGAAACGATAGCCAGCTTTCGAAAAGACGTTACGGCCAAACTATACGGCGGCGATGTCACCCGCAAGATGAAGCTACTGGAAAAACAAAAAAAGGGCAAAAAAAGAATGAGACGTTTTGGCCAAGTCGACATACCACAAGAAGCATTTTTAGCGGTCCTAAAAATCTGAAAGATTTTTACCCTGAGCGAAGTCGAAGGGCCAAGATGCCTTCCTTGCGGTTTTGAAAATCTAAATAACTTGCTCTGCATATTTTTTAGAATATGCTGAAAAACCAAGCTTGCAAAAGCCAATAAATTACCCTATAATATTTCACTAATATGTTAGAAAGACAACAAGAGTTCAGCCGTCGTGATGGGAAAAATGCAGCATCTCAGGCGCAAAAAATCGTCCTAGAGCACATGATTCCGGGAATTACGCAAAAAGAGGAAGCAATCGAGCACCATATCAGAAAATCCAGTAGTAAAAATCAAGATGTTTCAACAGCGCATTTAGCAGCCCTGAGATATCTTTTGCTTGATCTAGCTCAAAATCGGAATAGCCTTCCTTATTTTGAAATTTACTACCAATACTTGTTATCGCCAAAAGGGTCTTGACCCTTCGACCTAACTCAGGGTCTTCGACCCATATGAACGGGTCTTGACAACTATTAGCACTCGTTGTATATTAAGTGCTAATCAACCATGGACTTAACAGATAGGCAGAAAAAATTACTTCGGGCAGTCATCGAAAAATACATCGAAACCGCCGAACCGGTAGGGTCTGAAACCATAGAAAAAGAAGCCGGTCTTGGGGTCTCTCCTGCAACCATCAGAAACGAAATGGTTCGCCTAACTGCACTTGGATATCTCAAACAGCCACACACGTCAGCAGGCCGCGTTCCGACCTCCATGGGTATGAAATTTTTTGTGGATCAATTAATGGAGGAAAAATCTCTTTCCTTAAAAGATGAAGTTGCCATAAAAGAAGAGCTTCAGGAAGAAAATCAACCTTTCGACAAACTTCTAAAACATACCGCTCGTGTTTTAGCAGACCAGACTCACTCACTGGCGCTTGCCACCAACGAAGACAACGACATATACGCAGCCGGTATGGCCAATATTTTGGATATGCCGGAATTTTATGACATCGATATCACAAAAACCGTTCTTTCCCTGCTAGACAAGGTTGAAATGCTCTCTCAAATTCTGGGACAGCTTTCTCCCGAAGAACAGACAAAAATTTTATTTGGCGAGGAACTTGGAGTGCAGTATCTGGAACCATGCGGATTTGTAGTAACCAGATATCAAATGCCAAACCATCGTGGAGTTTTAGCAGTTATCGGTCCTTCCCGTCTTAACTACCCCGTGGTAATCCCTACAATGAGATATTTTTCGCAGATTTTATCAAACTACATCGTAATTTAAATTTTATGAAAAATAGCAAAAAACAAACTGCTCAAAAAGACGATATGGCCAAAAAACAACTGGAAGACCAGCTCAAGCGCGCACTCGCTGATTATCATAACTTGGAAAGACGGGTGGAGGAAGAAAGAAGACTTTTGAGTCAACTTTCAAGCGCGCTACTGATTGAAAAGTTTCTGCCCGTATTAGATAACCTTGAAAACGCCCAAAAACACCTAAACGATCAGGGCTTGGACATAGTTATCAAACAATTTAAAGACATCTTGAGCACGGAAGGCGTGGAGGAAATTGAATCAGAAGGAACCCACTTCGACCCGCATTTTCATGAGGCAGTTGACACTGAAGAAGGCCCGGAAAAAGGGAAGATTGTGAAGGTTATCAGAAAAGGTTATAAAATAGGAGATAAGGTACTGCGAGCAGCTCAAGTAGTTGTCGAAGACCCTGAGCAAAGTCGAAGGGTAGAAAATCCTGTAGTCGAAGAAGTAGCAGAAGATGCAGCCCAGGAGGTAGCAGAAAATGTTTAACCATGTAATTAACACTGGAGGTTTGTTGATTGGCCACCTTCACGATCACTATGGGAAAGATTGGGTATACTTTGACATGACTAAAGATAGCACTGGAGAAACTCATAAATTTAAAGATCCTAAAACTAGCAAAATAGTAACAAAAAAAGTTGTATCAACAACGGAAGATGGTTTTAAAGTCGGATTTGAACTTTTATTGAAAGATATAATAAATGGAAAAATTGAAGATAAAGTTTATCAAATGAAAGGGGAATAATGAGTAAAATTATTGGCATCGATTTAGGTACGACAAATTCATGCGTTGCGGTTGTGGAGGCCGGCAAACCAAAAGTTATCCACAGCGCCGAAGGTAGAAACATTATTCCTTCTGTGGTTGATCCAACCAAACATATAGTTGGTGACGTTGCGAAACGCCAAATGATCGTTAACCCCAAAACAACAATTTTTTCCATCAAGCGCCTTATGGGAAGAAAGTACAAAGATCCGGAAGTTCAGCGCGACCTTAAATGGTTATCTTACGACATCAAAGAAGGCAGAGACGGTATGGCTGTTGTTAGTGTCGAAGGCAAAGATTACACCCCACAGGAAATCTCGGCTATGATTCTCGGGAAAATCAAAAAGGATGCCGAAAGCTATCTTGGCGGCACTGTCGATCACGCAGTAATTACGGTTCCGGCCTATTTTGACGATTCTCAAAGGCAGGCCACCAAACAAGCCGGAGAAATTGCCGGTCTCAAGGTCGACAGAATCATAAACGAACCAACAGCTGCTGCACTCGCCTATGGTCTGGAAAAATCTCACGGCCACACAATTGCCGTTTACGATCTTGGTGGCGGAACTTTTGACATTTCTGTTTTGGAACTTGGCGAAGGCGTTTTCGAAGTCAAAGCCACCAATGGTGATACCCACTTGGGAGGGGACGATTTCGATCAAAAGATCCTCGAATATTTGATGGATGAATTCAAAAAAGAAAGCGGAGTCGACGTTTCGAAAGATCGTCAGGCACTTCAACGCCTAAGAGACGCAGCCGAAAAAGCCAAAATTGAACTTTCCACCACTTCGGAAACAGAAATTTCCATCCCCTATCTGACCGCGGATCAATCCGGTCCGAAACATTTACAACTCAAACTCTCGCGGGCGAAACTCGAGGCTATAGTTGGCGATCTGGTCGAAAAAACTTTTGGTCCGGTTAAAGATGTTCTCAAAGACGCCAAAATAGATTCAAAATCAATCGACGAGATAGTTCTCGTAGGTGGAATGACCAGAATGCCTCTGGTTGTTCAAAAGGTCCAGGAATTTTTTGGCAAAGAACCGCATAAAGGAATTAATCCTGATGAAGTAGTCGCAGTTGGTGCTGCAGTGCAGGGCGCGGTTTTGGGCGGCGAGATGAAAGAAATGGTTCTTCTCGATGTCACCCCGCTCACTCTCGGTATTGAGACCCTGGGTGCTGTTTCAACACCGCTTATTTCCAGAAACACGACTATCCCGACTTCAAAAACTGAAGTCTTCTCGACAGCTGCCGACAATCAAACTTCTGTCGAAATTAATGTTCTACAGGGTGAAAGACCAATGGCAGCAGATAACAAATCTCTCGGAAGATTTCATCTTGACGGTATCCCCCCCGCACCCCGGGGCGTTCCTCAAATCGAAGTTACTTTCGATCTCGACGCATCAGGAATCTTAAATGTTAAAGCCAAGGACAAAGCAACCGGCAAAGAGCAGTCTATAAAAATTACCGGCTCAACAGGTCTAACCGACGAAGAAATTCAAAGGATGACCAAAGAGGCGGAAGAACACGCCAAGGAAGACGAAACCAAAAAAGAGGAAATCGAAACCAGAAACAAAGCAGATTCCCTGGTATACCAGGCAGAAAAATCCCTTAAAGACGCCGGGGATAAAGTCCCGGCAGATGTTAAATCGGAAGTCGAAGAAAAGATCAAAGCCGTAAAAGAAGTGCAATCCTCAGGATCTGTAGACGAAGTTAAAACCAAAACCGAAGAACTTTCATCTGTCCTCTCCAAAATAGGTGAATCGATGTATGGTCAGCAAGGTCAACCCGGTCAACAGGATCAACCGCAAACAGATGGTCAGCCGGCAGGCGAACCAGACAGCCAAACACCACCGGAAGATCAAAGCAAGACCGACTCGGGCGATGTCCAGGAAGGCGAAGTCGTAAAATAATACGGTGACAGACCTTCAAAAAGAATCAACGCAGACTCCCAATTCCCAAGAAGGAGAAACGGCTCCTAGGGAGACTAGACAATCCTACGAATTTATGAGGAGAGCATATTTCTGGGCATTCGACTTTTGGATAAAAACTTTGCCAAAACACGAAAGAGTAGTATCAATAAATGTGGAGGAAATCAGAGATACGCCCGAGATTTTAGTTGAGAAGGCTGCGGATTATGAATTCGTTGATACAGTTTTTCCAGGTCTCATGAAAAAAAATCGAGAGCAATTTCCAGAGAACAAGGAATATGATTTAAATAGGTTAAACTATCATGAATTGAGATTCATGGCAAAAAACCTGGAAGGCCAATACCCAGATCTTGCAGAACCATTTTTAAAAGCCGCCGAAACCAAAAGACCTAAACAACCATCATTTTACGAGGTTAAACCACCTGTACCAAGAGACGAACTCCTAATAGACGTATTTATTTCTGAAGTCCAAAAACGAAGAGATCTAAGAAAATGAAACCTATAAAAACCGATCTTTTTACACTCTGCGATTACGCAACAGTTTCCCGTGAACAAAAACTTTCGGTAATCGGAATTTTTGACCAGTTTTTTGTGGCAAATGTACCTACCAATTGGCCGAAAATGTTCCTGGTGGCTGTGGTTTCCGGCGAACCGAATCAGGAATATCCGATCACGCTAAAAATAATCCCTCCGGCAAAAACCGAACAGCAATTTCCGGACAAAGATCTACAGGTTACTCTTGGCAACAATGGCAGGGCTAATCTGATTACGGAGCTGGTTAATTTTCCGCTCCCAATCCCCGGAGTTTATAAAGTCCAAATCCTAAGCGAAAAAAGCAAAATATCCGAACTTGAATTTAAGGTAAACAAAACCACAGCAACCTACGACGGCAACAAAGTCGTCAACTAGCGATATAATATATTCCCTATGAAAAAAGACTTAGCCCCGCAGTTACCAAAATTTTGTCAAAATTAACAAAATAAAATTTAGGTAACGAGGAGCGCAGGCTTTCTGAATTAATATGAAAAAAGACTACTATGAAGTTCTTGGTGTATCTAAAAATGCCGGTGCAGACGAGCTCAAAAAGGCGTACCGCACTCAGGCCCGAAAATATCACCCCGATATAAATAAAGAACCGGGTTCCGAAAACAAGTTTAAAGAGATAAACGAAGCTTATCAGGTACTTTCTGATCCTCAAAAGAAGAGTGCCTATGATCAATTTGGGCATAGTGCATTTGAACCTGGAGGCGGGGGATTCGGCGGTGCACAAGGCGCCCCTGGCGGGGGATTTAGAACCTATACCTGGTCCGGCGGACAGGGCGATTTTGACTTCGGAGGATTTTCTGATCCTTTTGATATTTTCGAAGCATTTTTCGGTGGCCAATCTCCTTTTGGCAGGCAAGCAAGACTTCCTCGTTATGCTATCAAACTAGATTTCATGGAAGCGGTCCATGGTGTCCAGAAAGAAATCGAGGTAGAAGGTAAAAGACAAAAAATTAAAATCCCCGCTGGCGTTGACGATGGCAGCGAAATTCGTTTTCAAAACTTCATTATTGTTTGTGAAGTTAACCAGCATCCCAAATTTAAAAGAAGGGGCTTCGACATAATAACCGAACACGAAATAACCTTCTCCCAGGCAGCATTGGGTTCTGTAGCCGACATAGAAACAGTAGACGGCAAAGTAACTATTAGAATTCCTGCAGGCACACAGCCGGGCACGCAAATTCGCCTAAGAGGTAAAGGTGTTAAAAGAGCATCCGGTCATGGTCAGGGCGATCACTATGTGATAGTTCGTCTGAATGTGCCGACAAAACTCAATAGGCACCAAAGAGATCTCCTTGAAGAGTTGGAGAACTCGTAAATCCCCAAGCAAAGCCGAGTCAGACTCGGCGATGTCGAAGGATTGAAGAACTCGAAGAAACTTTCTTAATTAATTTTCTAAATCCTTGTCGTAATACGCACTTCGGATTTCTGAGGATCTAGTGCAAACTCTGGACGTTGTGACACAGGAATGTCGTTCGCCACAGTTCTGTAATAAGCCTCAACAGACTTTGTCGCGGCTGTACTATCAGCGGGTTGTTCAACTCTAGTTGGCCAGCCTACTTTCTGTTCTGGCCAGCCTACTTTCTGTCTAATACTTGCTAAAAATTCCTTCATTGCGCAAAATTATGCTCCCTTAATGAGGCAAAGTCAACCTTTTACTCTTGATAAGATACCAGTGCTAGAATATATCTCCTATGGAGTTTAAAACAATCTCCGGAATAGAAATTCCCGTTCTCGGGCTTGGCACCTGGCACATGGGCGGCGATATGTCGCCGGATTATTCTGAAGACGAAAAATACATCCGTGCTATCAAGTACGCCATTTCCAAAGGAATAACCCACATCGACACCGCCGAAATTTACAGCGGAGGACATGCGGAAGAACTGGTAGGTGAGGCTATCCGCCAGCCGGCGGAAAAAACACACGACCGCAAAGAGCTCTTTATCACTTCAAAAGTCTGGCCTTCTCATCTTTCTTACAACAAAATTCTTGAAGCCTGCGAAAACAGCCTCCGTCGCCTGGGAACAGACTATATCGATCTTTACCTAATCCATTGGCCCAACCCTCTGGCTTCGATGAAAAACGCCATGGCAGCTATGGGCGAACTGGTCAAAAATAAAAAAATTCGCAACATCGGCGTTTCCAATTTTTCAATCCGCCAGCTCGCGAATGCACAAAAATATACAAAAAACAAAATAATCACTAATCAGGTTAAATATAGTCTTGCAAGTCGTAACCCTGAACGTGGGCTTCTGGAGTATTGCCAAAAAGAAGACATTTTCTTAACCGCTTACACCCCGCTTGCCAAAGGAACATTGAAAAGGTCAAAAATTTTGGAAAATGTCGGTAAAAAATACGGCAAAACGCCAATTCAGGTTGCCATTCGCTGGCTTATCGAAAAGCCAAACGTAATCACCATTCCCAAAGCATCATCAAAAGAACACATCGACGAAATTCTCGGATCATTGGGCTGGAAATTGAAAAAAGTGGATCAGGAATATTTATCTCAACAGTTCTAACTTTTACTTTCCCGTCATCATTCTGCGAAAGCAAACATGCTAAGTTTTCCTAAAATTTTCTCTCAAAAACTTCCACAAATCCCCTTTTCCCGGCGGTTTTTTAATAAACCATTCTTCCATCCCGCGATAAACCGTTTCCGTGGATGAATTGGAAAATGCAGGCCCCTCCCCCACATATTCTTCAGGCAAAAGCTCGTGCCACTCAACTGATCCGTCCGGTGCCTCACATGTGCCAACTTTCACTCCGTCTAATGTATTTCGCCCGTCCGTATACATAGAAAGAGCGATTGGATGGCTTACTCTCGTCCCATTAAAAATACAGCCGTAGATATCAAATTTACTATTCGGATATCTTGCGTAAATATCTGCTTTAGTCGAAGTTATCAGCGGATATGAGATCTCGACATTTTTAATATTATTGGCTGATTGATTGACCGTAAAAACAAAAATAACTGTCAAAAGGACAATCCCCAAAATTTTTTGTAACTTTAATAACTCACGCGTCACAAAGGCAGTAAGTACGATTACCGAAGGATGGGCAAAAAGGCTGTAATAATAAAATCGTTCGCCACGGTAATACCGGAACAAAATTACTTCAAACAGAAAAGTTATTGCGACCAGGTAAAAAGCCTTGTTCTTCTCCCAGTTTCTAAGTTTTAATACTCCAAAGACCGCAACCAAGCCAATAAATAAACCACCGATATATTTCGAGCCGCCGACTATTTCCGCCCAAGTTTGTGGCCAATAAAACCCCGCATAGGTCAGCCAACGATTGGGAACCCAGATTTTGTATTGGTCTACCAACAAATAGACCGCCAAGCTTACGGAGTTATACCAATTATGTTGCCAGTCCCACCAAATTAAAGGCAAAAAGGGGATTGCAAAACCAACAAAAGATAAAGTTAAAGAATTAAATAGGGTAAAAAATTTTGGTTTGGATAAAAAGAGCGAAATAAGTGCTGCAAACAAAATAGGCAATATTAAAACGCTTTGAAAGTGAATCGAAATAGACAGACCGACAACAAAACTCAAAATAAAAAGAAAAAGCACTCGGCGCCTTTTAGAAAATTTAATTAGAAAAACCAAGCTCAGTGCAACCAAAATTGGAATAAGTGCCGGGCTCCAAACGGAAAACGAATTATTTATTTGAGCAGTAGAAATTGCGGCAAAAAAAGCGGCAAGTAACCCGGTCCACCTGTCTCCGACCTCTCTTCCAATCCAAAACATCAAATAAACAAAAACAAGAGACAGAACCGTCATCAGATACCAATGAGTTAAAAATCCCAGTGGAAATATCGTAAAAATCATAAAGATCCAGAAATACCACGGTCCATAGAAAAACGGACCTGCGGAAGAAAAAGGCCCAACCTGAGGAATCTTAAGATTATCAAAAGCATACCTCACAACCTGCAGCTCCCAGGCATTATCGGCATGCACATTCACTCGGCCAAAATAATTGTATGTTCGGAAAAAGACAGCAGATACAATTACCAGCAGAATTAAAAGAAAAAACAGCGGGCTTTTTTTCAGATTCATCACGGCTGACTAAGTATAACCGATTTAGGTTGACTACCCCCCCCTATTTTGTTAGAATCTGCATAGATTTTGGGTACTCAACCATGAGGCGCGTATGCGCCTTTTAAAGTATTTAGGAGGAAAATTTGGCAATACAAGCAAGAACAGAGTTCGCGTCAGCACTAAATCAGGTTTGTTCCGAACGCGGAGTCGAACCCGAAGTAGTGATTGATTCCATAAAACAGGCAATACTAGCTGCATATCGCAAGGATTATGGTGACCCGGAAGGAATCGATGTAGATCTCGATTCCAACTCGGGCGAAGTCAAGCTCAGCAAAGCTAAGAAAGATATCACACCCGCAGGTTTCGGTCGCATCGCAGCCCAGACTGCAAAACAGGTTATTCTTCAAAGAATCAGGGAAGCAGAAAAAAGCGCAATTTTAACCGAATATTCATCTAAAATTGGAACCTTAGTCTCGGGAGTAGTACAACGGATTTCCGGGCCAATTATTACAGTCAATCTCGGAAAAGCCGAGGGAATTATGCCTCCACAAGAACAGTCTCATAATGAAAAATATTTTGTTAATCAAAGATTAAAATTTTACGTAGTTGGTATTAAAGAAGGCCCGCGAGGTGAAGAAATCATCCTTTCCCGAAGTTCGGGCGGTCTTCTCGAAGGTCTTTTTAAGCAAGAAGTTCCGGAAATTTCCTCTGGTAGTGTTGAAGTTAAAGCAGTCGCCAGAGAAGGCGGTTCAAGATCAAAAATTGCCGTTGCCAGCAAGCAAATGGGTGTAGATCCGGTTGGTTCATGTGTAGGCCAGAAAGGTGTTCGCGTTCAGGCTGTCATGAAC
>MFAZ01000010.1:0-4489 GCA_001776335.1 Candidatus Curtissbacteria bacterium RIFCSPHIGHO2_01_FULL_41_11
TTCTCTATCTAGGGGGCCAGCACACTGGTTTGACTTTGATTCCTGTTTCGGATAAGCTGGAGACATAGATGGTCTCCCAGGATCAGATTATAGACAAACTTCGAGAGTGTATTGACCCAGAACTCGGTGTAAATATCATAGATTTGGGATTGATTTATAGCGTAAACATTGAAGGCCCCAGAATCAATGTTCTAATGACCCTGACAACACCGGGCTGCCCGCTGGACTCCTACTTTGTTCAGGATATTACTTCCAAGCTTAAAACTATAAAAGGCATTTCAGATGTTTCTGTTGAACTTACCTTTGATCCGCCCTGGGCACCTGCTAAAATGTCGCAGGAGTCTAAAGACCTACTTGGATTTGTAAATTAACCTCTTGAATTCGGGTTTTCTTCGGTGTAAACTAAATATGTCAGACAATACTCTACTCACACTTAAAATCATTTTTAGGGTATTGACAAGGTCGATATTTAGTGTCTAATCTGGGATTAGACCACAATATATTGTGCTTTTGGCGAAACCGTGAAACATTGAGTCTGCAGCCAAGAGCAAATTTCAAATAAAAAAGGGCAGTTATAAATATAAGGTTGTAAGGGGAACAGTGATTTGTCCGTATTGTTCTAATGAATTTTCGCGGGTTGTAGATAAACGTGAGGGCGACAACGGCAAAACTACAAGACGCAGACGCCAGTGCACGAAATGTGGTCGCAGATTTACAACTTTTGAAAGAGTCGAAACGCTCGACCTTCTGGTAATCAAAAAAGAAGGCAAAAGAGAATCTTTCGACCGGTTGAAGCTAAGAAGCGGTATAATCAAAGCTTGCGAAAAAAGGCCTGTCTCGGCAGGCGATATTGAAAAAATATTGGACGAAATCGAAGCGGAGCTTAGAAAAAGCGCAACGACAGAAGTTCCAAGCAAGAAAATAGGCGATTTGGTTATTAAAAAACTCAAAAAATTGGACGACGTTGCTTATATTCGCTTTGCTTCGGTATACAGACAATTTACAGATTTATCGGATTTTGAAAAAGAATTATCAAAATTATCCAAAGGATTAAAAACAAAATGAAAATTAACGGACGTGAATTAAAAGTGAATACAAGAGACAAAGTCCGGGCAAAAGCCAGAGAACTGGGCAGGAAAATGCCCGCTCCTCCAAAAGACCTAATCGAACCAACTCTTTCCGAAAACGCAGCCTATATAGCCAAAACCCGTTACGCATTCCGCAGCGATACCGGTGAGCCAAAAGAAAGCCCCAAGGAAATGTTCTGGAGAATCGCCCACTACATCGCATCGGCAGATACCATCTACACATCTCGCGAAAAAACCAAAAAATCCTACCTGCAATCGGCCCGTGAGTTTTATCAACTAATGGCCACCCAGAAATTTATCCCCAATACTCCTACCATGGTCAATTCTGGCAAAGTTGGCCAGTCACTCTCTGCCTGTTTTGTATTGCCGGTAGAAGACGACATGCAGTCAATTCTAAAAACTATGTCCAACATGGCTATGATTCACAAAATGGCCGGCGGAACGGGTTTTTCATTTTCGCGACTTAGGCCAAAAGACGACATAATCGGAACTTCAAAAGGTAAATCCACCGGCCCGGTTGCTTTTATGCAGGCCTACAATGATGTCTGCAGTCAAATTCGTCAGGGCGGTGTAAGACGGGGAGCCAACATGGGAATTCTTCACTACACCCACCCCGATGTCCTGCGCTTCGCGGTTCACAAAGTAGATGAATTCTCACTGACCAACTTCAATATTTCGGTGACAGTTACAGAAGACTTCATGGAAAAGGTTAAAGACGATGCCCAGTTCGTCGAAGATTCCGACAAAGTAGGAATCGAAGACCCTGAGCGAAGTCGAAGGGTCGACCAAATCGTCGAAAATATTAAAGAGGCTTATGCAATCAGAGATCTCGATCTTAAAGCAGTTCGAATTGAAGAAGAAGTCCAAAAACTTTACGAAATCTGCCGGGCGACTCACGAAGGTGAAGGTTACGATCTAATAAATCCCCACACACACAAAGCCACAGACAAACTAAACGCCAAAAAAGTTTTCGATCTTATCACCAAACTTGCCTGGCAATACGGCGACCCCGGAATGATTTTAATCGACAGGGTCAACAATTCCCGCGCCAACCCGACACCCAAAATCGGCCTCATTGAAGCGACCAACCCATGTGCAGAGCAACCGCTTTTGCCTTACGATGCCTGTACACTTGGCTCAATTAATCTTTCCAAGTTTGTTTACCCCGAGCGAAGTCGAGGGGTCGATGAGAACACCTCAAAAGAGCAGCCTGCAGAAAGTAGGATTGACTGGGAGGATCTTAAACAATCCGTGCATTTAGCAATTCACTTTTTAGACAACGTTCTGGACATGAACGAATACCCCGTCAAAGAAATCGACGAAATGACATCTTTGATTCGCCGGATTGGTCTCGGAGTCATGGGTTGGGCAGACATGCTGGTTAAGTTGGAAATTGGCTATAACACCCAGGCCGGTTTTGAACTTGGGGAAAAGGTCATGAAGTTTGTGCAAAAAGAGGCAGATAATGCAAGCGAGGGTCTTGCCAAAATCCGGGGTGTCTTTCCGGCATTTAAAGGTTCAATTTACGACAAACCTGCCTCGCCGGCAGGCGGGCCAGGTGGTATCAGGCCTAGAAACGGCGCCCGAACCACAATAGCTCCCACCGGAACCATCTCTCTTCTTGCCGATTGTTCCAGTGGAATCGAACCGCATTTTGCACTGACTTTCGCCAAAAACACAATTGAAGGTAAGAGACTCTTCACCACAAATCCCTACTTTTTAGAAGCTCTCAAAAAAAGAGGATTGGAAAATGACAATCTTCTTGCAAAAGTAGAAGAAAACAAAGGTTCTGCAAAAAACCTTTCCGAAATTCCCGAAGACCTACAAAGAACATTTGTTGTCGCCGGAGATATCGCTCCCAAAGATCACGTTCGAATGGCAGCTGCTTTTCAAAAATACACCGACAACGGAATTTCAAAGACTATCAACTTTCCAAACGAAGCCACAGTAGGCGATGTCCGCGAAGCCTATTGGTTAAGCTACGAACTCGGCTGCAACATGATAACCATCTACCGCGATGGCTCCCGCACAAAACAGGTTCTCGAAGTCAAAAAAGACAAATCATATTATGATCAGCTTGCCCCGCAAAATGCGGGGCTTACTGGCCGCAGGTCAATCGACGAAGAAGGCAACGAAGGGCAAGTAGTTCCAAGAAAACGCCCGACTCCAACCGAGGCATGGGGAATGCGAGTCAGGAAAAAAGCAGACGTCGGTCATGTTTATACATCAGTCTTCAGAGATGCAGACGGCTCGCCCGTAGAAGTCTTTGTCACAATCGGTAAAACCGGCGGTTATGTTGCAGGCGCTGCCGAAGTTACCGGTCGCCTTGCATCCCGTGCCCTCAAATATGGAGCCAGTCTGGAAGAAGTAGCTTCCGACCTGGTTGGAATTTCCTGCGGCACCCCCTATGGTATTGGTCCCGAAAGCGTTCTTAGCGCATTCGATGCGGTTGGTAAGTCATTAATTGAAATTGCCAACGCCCGTCAACTTCAACTGCCAATTGGACCTGAAGCACAGGAGGCGGTTGAAGAGATAAAGCCCCAACCGGCGCCGGCTCCACAGCAGCAAACAATCCTCAATAATAATCCGGTCTCTCCGTCAACCAACGGGAACGGCAACACGAATGGTCACGCAAACGTTAAGCCCCTCCCTCACAAACTTTCCTCGTCAAACGGTCATACAAGTGGGGTATCCGCTACCGGCAACGGAGTCAGTTTGCAGATGGCTTTGCCCAAAACATCTGCTGCTTTGGACGCACTTCTGATAACCAGAGCCCAGGAAGAAAAATTAATCGAAAATAAATTTACCGCATGCCCGGACTGCGGCAGCCCGCTGGTCTACAAAGAAGGCTGCCGTTCCTGCATCAACCCAACCTGCGGTTGGTCAAAGTGCAGTTATATTTGAAAGGTAAATAAATGTTGGTCAAAAAAACATTTAAGAATGAGAGAAGTTATACGAGTAGAATTATTAGAAAAAGAATACGTCAAAAAAGTCCATTTTGATGATGGGTCAATCGGTGTATGGAAAGCTCCTAGAAAAGAAAGCGATTTCAACACAAAATTAAAAGAACAGTTCAATGAAATATTTTGTGCAAAAGTTTTAGACGAATATGTCGATTCATGCCTTCGACCAGAACTTTTTGATTTAGACCAAGAATTTGGTATCTTGACCACCTTTATAGAAGAGGAGTGGAGTAACACTACAGATAATTCGGTGCTCTCAAATTCAAGCAAACTGCCAAGTTTTTTTGTTTTCGACATTTTTTTCCATCAAAAAGATAAGGGTTTAGGCGCAGAAAGACATTTAAGAATAAAAATAATGCCGGATGGTTCAAGATGTTTGTGTGCCATCGATCACGGTTTTTCACTTATGGGAATAAGTCAGACGGAGTTGGAACCTGG
>MFAZ01000010.1:4511-12262 GCA_001776335.1 Candidatus Curtissbacteria bacterium RIFCSPHIGHO2_01_FULL_41_11
TTTGACAATTTGTTAACTGCTGGGTTTATAAATACATGGAGTGATGTAGAAAGCGCTCTATATGTAATTGATTCAATAGGAATAGAAAGAATCGTTATGGATACTGCACGGCACATTGTTTCAACGTGCAATTTAACATCGGAAACGCGTCAAATAATTTTTAAGTACGCCTACGAGTTAGTAGATTACCTACATGAAAGAAGAAAACTTTTAAGACCTGCACTTGAAGAATGGTGGTCTGCTAAGAAAGGAAACATAGAAAAGCAGGAAGTACCTCTTAACGCCGTACCCTAGCGTTCTTAAGCTATAATTCCCAAATGAGAATAAATAAATTTTTGGCGCATGCCGGTGTTGCCTCGCGCCGCAAAGCAGACGAGTTGATCGAACAAGGTAAAGTTTTTGTCAACAACAAAAAAGCGACTTTGGGTCAACAAATAAACCCCCAAAAAGACGAGGTAAAAGTAAACGGCTCACCGATCAGCTCTCAGGAAGAATTCGAATACATTATCATAAATAAACCAAAAGGTGTCGCATCAACAGCTGCAGATACTCTGGTTAATACAAAATCCCGGGTCTATCCTGTTGGCAGACTGGATAAAGAATCCACCGGCCTTATTCTTTTGACTGGCGACGGAGACCTTACAAACCGCCTTACTCATCCCCGCTATCACGTTGAGAAAATTTACGAGGTCACGTATTTGGGAAAAGTTGATGATGCAACCATTGGAAGAATGGAGAAGGGGATAGAGAAAGAAGAGGGAAAAACAAAAGAGGCAAGAGTAAAAACTCTGTCTACTAACGAACACAAAACAGTTTTACAAATCACACTTTTCGAAGGTAGAAAACGCCAAATCCGCCGAATGGCCGAAAAATTTCACCTTCACATTTTGTCGCTCAAGCGTATCGCAATCGGCCCCATTAATTTAGGAAATTTAGAATCGGGTAAATTCAGGAAACTGACAAACGATGAAATATCTGCCCTCAAAAAATCAGCTAGGGTTTAACCTCGTCCTTTCCAGACAACTTCTTTATTTCCGTCTACTTGGTTTGCATATCTCGCAAGCGTAAAAAACCAATCAGACAGGCGATTAATATAAATCAAATCCAATTTATTTATCTTCTCGGAATTCGCCAGCTCCACAATTGCCCGCTCTGCTCGCCGTGCTACTGTTCTTGCCATATGCAAATGCGAGCCGACAACACTACCACCCGGTAAAATAAAATTTTTAAGTTGTGGAAGTTTCAAACTCCAAATGTCAATTTCCCTTTCCAGTCTTTTAATGTTTGAAGCACCGACCCTGGGGATTTTAACTTTCACAGAAGCCGGAGTAGCCAGCCCGGACCCGAGCGCAAAAAGTTCGGATTGAACTCTCAAAAGTTTTTCGGCAATTTTCCCGTCTGGTTTAAAAGCAACAATAACGCCAATAATACTGTTAAGCTCATCGACAGTCCCATAAGCGTTAATCCTGGCAGAACTCTTATCAACCCTTTCGCCACCAAAAAGAGAAGTGGTTCCACTATCACCCGTCTTTGTATATATCTTCAGTCTCTTTGCCACGGCCGAATTCTAATTTTGAACATTCAAAATTATATCAGAGAAGCGCCCTGAGCGTAGTCGAAGGACGATCTGCTGATATACCAGCTGTACAAACTTGCTAAAATATATTAGGGAGGTGATGAATTATGCCGGTTTTCAACATGATGCGCATAGGTACCGAAGAAGCCCAAAAGAACTTTGATGGTAGATGGGGGAAATACCCAATGATGTATGGATTTGCAGGAAATGATACTTTTGTTTGGTTCCATATAGTGCTGGGAGTTGTAACATGGGCTTTGGTAATTGCGGTTTTAGTAGCACTTGTCAGGTATCTCTGGAAAAAAGGAGACCACGCAAAGTGATTCCCCACTCTCCTCTATTTGACATAACCCACCCCTAGGGGGTAGGATACTACTATGCAACGATCAGTTAAGTCAGATGCTCTCAAAAGATTACGCACCGCTAGGGGACACCTTGAGCATGTAATTAAAATGGTCGAATCTGAAAAATATTGCATTGAAATCCTCCAGCAATCGCTCGCTGTCCAATCTGCCCTAAGGGCTGTTGACAACATTATTCTTAAGGGGCACCTGGAGGAACATGTAACTCATGCAATGCATGGCAAAGATCAGGGAAAATCAATCCAGGAAATCGTAGATGTATTCGAAAAAGCTAGGAGATAAGGAGTAGGAAGTGAGGATTGAAGATTAAATGACTAAAGATAATTCAATTAACCAGCAATCAATTCTTTTTGGAATTATCGGGCTTTTGCTTGGAATTGTTATAGCACTTCTTTTTGCGAGAAATGTTGTCAATAGCAACACGGAAAGCATGATGCGCATGATGGGCATGAGAACAGGAACGCAAAGTCAAAGCCGGCAAATGATGCAAGACATCATGCACCAAGAGGGTATGACCATGGATGAAATGTCAGAGTCTTTACAGGGTAAAACAGGCGACGAATTCGACAAAACCTTTATAGAAAACATGATTGAGCATCATCAAGGTGCAATAGACATGGCAAATCTTGTCAAACAAAATGCAATGCACCAGGAAATAAAAGATTTAGCAGATAACATTATTTCTGCCCAAACCAGTGAGATCGAAATGATGCGTGAGTGGCAAACAACGTGGAATTACTAAAGGGAGGTGAATAATAAATGCATAAACCTGTCGCTTTAGCAAATGCGGCCACAATTGTAGGATTGGGAATTTATGTTGCTTGTAGAGTTTTGACTCTTGTTGCTCCTGGTCTAGTCTTTGCTGTTGGCCGAAGTTGGTTTCACGCTATTGAATTAGAGTCAGTCCAAAGCGCCACGCCAATTGGCATTGGGACATTTTTACTTGGAGCAATTACATTGAGTGCTTTGATTTGGATTACATTTTACGCTTTTGCTCAAGTTTACAATCGTCTGGCTAAATAGGATTGCGGCTCAATAAACGCAAGAAAGGAGATTTTTGAAAGACCCGGTTTGCGGTATGAAAGTTGATCCCAAAAGAACAAAGTTTAGATCCGAATACCAAGGAAAAATTTATTATTTTTGTTCAAAAGTGGATAAAAACATGTTTGACAAAATTCCTAGAGGTTATGCAGAAGAAAAAGGAGATAATTATGACAAGTCAAAATAAAAGTTTTTACATTTGTCCCATGGATCCGGACGTAATATCCGACAAACCCGGCCGTTGTCCGAAATGCGGCATGTCCCTCGTCGCTAAAGCCATAAAAGATAAAAATTTGGAACCGTCTGAAAAACCAATGGAAGGACACGCAAATCACAAAATGGAGGAGCATAGAATGAAACCGGTATCTGAAATGTCCTTTTGGGAAAAATTCAAAATGGGCATGTTTATGGCGATGGGCATGGAACATGGCGGGCTCGCCGGTCGCGAAATGGCAAAACTTATGGAGGAGGACATTAGAAATAAATTTTTTTTCTCACTTCTATTTACAATTCCTATAATTGCCTACTCGCCTGTCGGAGAAAAAATATTGGGCTTACAACTACCGTCACCAATTCCATCCGCATGGTTGCTTCTGATTTTAACTACACCTGTTTTTTTCTATTCTGGTTGGATTTTTCTTTATTCCACCGTCAAAGCCCTGCAAAAAAGAACCCTCAACATGGCGGTTCTTATTGCAGTTGGTATAACCGCAGCCTATGTATTTAGCATTGTGCTTACACTAATTGGCAGCAATGATTCTTTTTATGAAGCAGCCGCAATGCTGATCACTTTTGTCCTCTTTGGTCATTGGATGGAAATGAAATCGAGACGCGGAACAACCGACGCTCTGCAAGCACTGTTTAATCTTGTTCCTCCGAAAGCGAGGGTTGTAAAAAATGGTAAAGAAGTAGAAATACCCACCTCAGAAGTTAAGATTGGTGACATCGTAATTCTTAAGCCCGGCGATAAAGTACCGGTCGATGGACAAATAACAGAAGGCGAAACTGCAATAGATGAGTCATTGGTCACCGGTGAATCAATCCCAACTTCCAAGATAAAAGGTGATAGCGTAATCGGTGGCTCAATCAATCAATCGGGCTCAGTCCGATTTAAAGCAACCAAAATCGGTGAAGATACGGCGCTTGCTCAAATCGTCAAAATGGTCGAAGTTGCCCAGAACTCTAAGGCGCCTGGTCAAAAAATTGCAGATCGGTTTGCCCAATATTTAGTCATTGTGGCAGTCGGTGGCGGATTATTGGCTTTTGGAGGATGGTACTTTGTTATGGGAGTACCAATACTAGTTGCCTTAACATTTGCAATTTCCACAACAGTTATTGCCTGCCCCGATGCTTTAGGACTGGCAACTCCGACAGCAGTGGCAGTAGGAACAGGTCTTGGAGCAAAACACAACATCCTAATTAAAGATGCGCCGACTCTTGAGCAAGTCTCCAAAATCCAGGCTGTTGTACTCGATAAAACCGGAACCTTAACTGAAGGCAAACCAAAAATTACAGACATCATAACAGCCGAAAATTGGACACAAGATGAAATATTAAGGTTAGATTCAGCAGCGGAAGCTAAATCAAGCCATCCTCTCTCCAAAGCGATTTTAGAGGAAGCGCAAAGAAGAAAGATCAAAATCCCCCAAAAAGTTGAAAAATTTAAAAATATTCCAGGTCATGGAGTGGAAGCTTTCGTAGAGGGCAAACATATCATAGTCGGCACATTGAAGTTAATGAAAGATAGAAACATTAATATTGCTCGCATTCAGAAAAATATTGACACACTCCTTACAGACGGGAAAACAATTATGGTTCTTGCAGTAGACGGTAAGGTTGTCGGGGTAGCAGCTGCTCAAGATCCTATCAAAGATAATGCTAAAAAAGCTGTCGAGCGAATGCAAGAACTAGGCCTAGAGATTGCAATGATTACAGGCGACAATACAAAGACAGCTGAAGCCATCGGAAAACAACTCGGCATCAAAAGAATTTTTGCGGAAGTATTACCGGAAGATAAAGCTAAATATGTCAAAAAGCTTCAAGAAGAAGGAAAATTTACAGCTATGGTTGGCGACGGAGTCAATGACGCGCCTGCACTTGCACAAGCTGATATTGGCATTGCCATCGGAGCAGGAACCGACGTGGCAATAGAAACAGCCAATGTAGTTCTTATGAAATCAGATCCGGCAGATGTACTGCGCGCAATTAAACTTTCCAAAGCGACAGTTACTAAAATGAAACAAAATCTTTTCTGGGCCTCGATTTATAATCTTCTGGCAATTCCAATTGCGGCCGGAATTCTCTATCCTAAGTTCGGCATATCCCTGAGACCGGAAATCTCGGCTCTTTTAATGAGTATTTCATCAATTATAGTTGCCACCAATGCAGTTTTACTAAATAGAGCCGAAAAAAGTTTAGTGGAGATTTAATGATAAATTTGTTTAAAAAGAAAGATAAAGCAACAGATCCTGTCTGCCTGATGAAAGTCGAAAAGGGCGAAAAAGCTATTACGTACAATTATAAAGAAGAGACGTATTATTTTTGCTCTGAAAATTGTAAAGAACAGTTTAAAAAAGACCCGGAGCAATTTTTATCATGAGCAATTTATTTTTGAGTATTTTTAAAAAACATGGCCTTTTAATGACTTTGGGCTGTCTGCTTCCCCTTGGCATCATTGGCCTTTTTGCGTTTTTTGGCATAAATCAAAATAGCTTACTGGTTTTACTGGTCCTGGCCTGTCCCCTGGGACATATTTTTTTAATGGGAGGACACGACAAAAAACATCATGAATAATTTATCAGCCAAATAAATATGGAATTATTAGTAAGCGCATCATTTATAGCCGCATTTTTTGCTGGAGTCGCCGCACTCTTTGCCCCTTGCTGCGTTACTGTACTCTTGCCTACATACTTTGCTTCAATATTTAAACAGAGATCAACCATTTTCTTAATGACATTCGTTTACTTTTTGGGCCTTTTGGCAGTTTTTATGCCGATTGGACTTGGTGCATCGGCTGTCACACAACTGTTTAGTCAGTATCACAATATTATTTTCACTATTGGTTCTATATTCTTAATCATTCTTGGATTGACATTGGTTCTCGGACTACAATTCTCTTTTCCGGCACTAGTCCACCCGCAACTAAAAAGTTCAGGTCTTCCCTCGGTTTTTGTCTTAGGAGTATTTTCTGGCATCGCAACAACCTGCTGTGCACCGGTTCTTGCCGGAGTCATTGCACTTGCAGCCCTGCCGGCATCATTTCTTTTGGGCGGGGTCTACACTCTTGCTTATGTTCTAGGGATGGTTATTCCTCTTTTTGCACTGAGTTTAATTTTGGACAAGAATAAATTTACCCAGAAGCTGTTTATATTCAGAAAAACAGTAAGTTATCAAATATTGGGGCAAAAAATACGCCTAACTCTATCGAACCTCTTCTCCGGACTCATGTTTTTAGTTATCGGACTAATTATCATTTATCTTTCAATTACAAATAACCTTGTAAGCCATGCCGGCTACCAGATAGATATCAATATTTATTTGACCAAATTTATTCAATTTATAAACTCGTACACTAAAATCATTCCCGAATTCGCTTGGGCGGCAATATTCTTTCTGACTTTTTTACTAATAACGGTGAAGGCCTCCTTTGAGCTAGTGAAACTCATTAGAACAAATGGAAACAAGAAAGAAGGTGATTAGTATTAAGAAAGAAACAATTATTATTAGCTTTTCGATTCTTATTTTCGCATTGGCCGTCGTTGCAGCCTCTTTCTTTCTAGGAACCAAAAGTATGCAACAAAATAACCAGCAAGTGGAGTCTGCCTCTGATCATCACCAAGGGCAGCCTGTTTCCGATGGAAAGTTCAACTCATTATTGGGCCAAAAAGCTCCCAATTTTACTTTAAATAGTTATGACGATGAAAAAGTTAGCCTTAGTGAAATAAAAGGCAAAAAGGTAGTATTATTTTTTACAGAAGGAGTAATGTGCTATCCTGCCTGCTGGAATCAAATCGCCGCTTTCGGCAAAGACGATGCCTTCAAAGGCGATGATACAGCGGTTTTGACCATAGTGATCGATACCAAAAACCAATGGGAAAGTGCCGTCAAAAAAATGCCCGATCTTGTTTCCCCTACAAATAAAGTTCTTTTTGACTCTTCTAAAAGCGTTTCAAATGAATATGGAGTTCTCTCACTCCCCTCGTCAATGCACAAAGGTCAATACCCCGGGCACACCTACCTCATTCTCGACAAGGAAGGCATAGTCCGCTTTATAAAAGACGATCCACAAATGGCAGTTAGAAATGACGAGCTGAAAGCAGAGTTGGAGAAATTAAATTGAAAAGTAAAGCTGTCTTAAAAGGATTATTGGCAGCTTTAATTCTCCTCCTGCTTTATTTCACAATAGTAACGCTTGTCTCCGGTTGGGATTTTTCAAAGGCGCAATTTTTCAAGTTTTGGTATTTTATAATAACGCTTTCTATTGGTTTTGGTGTGCAAGTTGGCCTTTACACATATCTCAAAAGTGCAATTTATAAAAATACATCGCCTAATGTTCTTGCGGTTTCAGGAACAATATCAACTAGTGCCATGATTTCCTGCTGCGCTCATTACCTTGTCAACCTGTTACCGGTTCTTGGCGCGGTTGGTGTTATTACCATAATCACCCAATATCAATTGCAGTTATTTTGGGCGGGATTAGCATTCAACTTTGCCGGAATTTTATACATGACAGAAAAAGTAATCAAATTTTCAAGAAGTAAAAGATATGAAGT
>MFAZ01000010.1:12302-14748 GCA_001776335.1 Candidatus Curtissbacteria bacterium RIFCSPHIGHO2_01_FULL_41_11
AGCCTTCGAAGTTTATATTCGCTCGCAGAACACCGTCGAGTCTGACTCGACGGATGAATGCGCGAATACATACTTCCGAGGACTGCTCGCTCATGTAAACTTGAAGAAGAATACCTGCCTGCCGGCAGGCAAGGCCGAGGCCTTTCAGGCCTCGGAAGTTTATAAATATAAATTTGCCAAAAGTCCTCAAGAGATCTATTTATCTACACAAACAAGTTCAGACGATCAGGTAACTGTCAACGTAAAACCTACAAGTCTTTCGAAAAATGCTTCAACATGGGATTTTGAAATAACTCTTGATACACATTCCGGTAGCCTAGATAAAGATTTGGTTGAGATTGCGACATTATCTGATGAAAAAGGAAATCAACGAACCCCTACATCCTGGCAAGGCGACCCATCAGGGGGCCATCATAGAAAAGGAATATTAAGTTTCCCCTCTGTTTCTTCAAAATCAAAAGTAGTCACGTTGAAAATACGGGACCTTGGAGAAACATCAGAAAGAATTTTTAGCTGGGAAATTCAATGAAAAAAACTAGAATTTCTTAAGAGGTAAAGTATCTCCGATAGTTTCATAAGAAGAAACTGTTATCTGATGAAACCAAACGGGAGGCTCTCCGAATTCCCCGTTTCTGGCGGAATTAAAAAATCCGCAGATTCCCGCTCGTACGTACCTGTCTCCTAATCTCGGAAAGTCCATAATAATTTCCTTATCTGTTTTTATCCATACGGACCGAACAAACGGATCACTCCCTAAATCGACTTTCAAAATTGATTCCTTAGATGTTTTAACATAATAACCTTCCGTACAAATGTTTTTCCCGTTGTAAATATTTCCATATGTCATCAAATCGATAAGATTAATTTTCCCAAATTCACTTTTACCAAAAAACTGCCCGTATTTTGAAAGATTAATTAAAGAATAAATTGAAACTCCAACTATAGCTATCAACAGTAGCAACCATATGCTCAGCCTACCGTGATAAAATGACAAAATGCGTATCATATCCTATATATTCATTATACTTCTGACGCCATTTTTAATTCTCACTAACTACCGTATTTTGGTCTTCAGTCAAAGTTTTTATAACCGAGAATTTACCAGTTTAGGAGTCTACAACTTGCTGGATAAAAACACTGTAGATAATCAGTCAAAGATTTTAATAAATTATCTTTGTTGTTCAGAAAAAATTGACCAAAATTTTTTTACAGAGCGTGAAAGATCTCATCTTAAAGACGTCAAAAACCTAATAAAAATTTCTCAAATTTATATTGCTTTTCTGTCGGCAGCCATATTAACTTGCGCGGTAGTCTTATTCATCAAAAGCTCTAAATTGCTAAAAAGTGCCCTGTTTTGGGGCTCATTGGCATCAGTCGCAACCGTAATAATGCTTGCTTTGTTATCCCTGGTTAACTTCAATTTTGCTTTTATTAAATTTCATCAAATTTTATTCAATAACGATCTTTGGTTACTCCCTGAAAGTAGTAATTTAATAAAACTTTTCCCACAGAAGTTTTTTGCGGATTTTGCCAATCTTATAGCGTACTTAACCGCCGCAGAAGCAAGTATTATTTTAATAATTTCTAAAATTTGGGATATGAAATTCAATAAACTTCCGAGGTAGTATGATTTCACCTTCAATTTCAATTGGACCCCTGACACTACATCTATATGGACTTATTATTGCCCTCTCAATTTACTTTGGCTGGCTTCTTGCCAAAAAAAGAGCCAATTTTTATAAAATTCCACAAAAGCTGTTTGATGATCCCGTTTTAGTTTTGCCACTCGCTCTGTCTGTTATTGCAGCCCGGCTCTATCACGTTTTGGACTATTGGGATTACTACACTCAAAATCCGCAACTAATAATCAAAATTTCTCAGGGAGGTTTAGGCATTTGGGGTGGACTAATCGGAGCATTTATTGGTATATGGCTTATTGCAAAAATCAAAAAGCTCAACCTCCTCTCCCTTCTAGATCTTGCAGCACCATCCCTCCTGCTTGGCCAGGCTATCGGCAGGTTTGGAAATTACATCAACCAAGAAGGGTTCGGTCCGCCTACCACCTTGCCATGGGGTGTCTACATCTCTTACCAAAACCGACCCGCCCAATTCTTAAACTCCGACCGCTTTCATCCGACATTTTTCTATGAAGCCGCAATAGATGCCGCTTTTGTTTTTATTCTCCTAAAGCTTTCTAAAAGGTTTAAAAAACCTGGTTCAACGTTTGCCGTTTATTTAATTTTGTATTCAATAGGGCGATTCACAATCGAATTTTTCCGTATAGATACGGCAACGATTGGTACCATCAAAGTTGCCCAGGTGCTTTCTGCAATTGCTTTTATTGTCGGTGTTTTGATGCTACTTTCCAAAAAAAACAGGGGTTGACAGAAGTTAGCACTCATGGTATTCTGATTGCTAATCTCAGCAAGCCAACAAGCTTCCTGTA
>MFAZ01000011.1:0-11633 GCA_001776335.1 Candidatus Curtissbacteria bacterium RIFCSPHIGHO2_01_FULL_41_11
GATATTATCAGACAAATCCAACAGGCCAGAAAAGAAGCGGACTGCAGGCTTGATCAGAAAATAGAAGTCGAGCTGCCCAAGTGGCCGAAAGAATTCGAAGCGCAGATCAAAAAAGAAACCCTGTCAGAGAATCTTATTAAAGCTTCACAATTGTCTGTTAAAAAACTCTAAATGGCAAAAACTATCGATGCTCTTTTAGTCGCTATGGTTTTGGCACTTGGCGCAATATCTCTGACGACTATCTTTGCGGCAAATAAGAGCTTAGCCACGAGCCAGCTTATCTTCTGGATTTTTGGTCTTATCATATTTTACACGGCGAGCCACACGTACTATCTCACATGGCACAAATACGCGCTGCCAACCTATGTCCTTTCAATTTTTGCCCTTCTTTTTGTCTTTTTATTTGGAGAGCAAATTCGCGGTTCTGTCCGCTGGATAGACCTGGGAGTTTTTAGGTTCCAACCTTCCGAAATTGCCAAAGTGGCAACGATAATTCTCCTGGCGAAATTTTTTAACAAAAGATCGGCAAGTAATCTCTACCACGTCTTGCTAAGTATCCTTTTGATACTGCCCGTTTTCGTTATGATCTTTCTCCAGCCGGATTTCGGAAGTGCCTTGGCAATAATAGCCATTTGGGCTGGCATCACTTTTGCTGCGGGGATAGAAAAAAAACATGTGATTGTCCTTGGCCTCTTATTTTTAATACTTTCGCTTTTTGCCTACGAAATACTTGCACCATACCAGAAAGCCAGAATTGCTACTTTTCTTAATCCAAACCAGGATCCTCTCGGTCAGGGATATAACATTATTCAATCGAAAATTGCGGTAGGCTCCGGGCAGTTAACCGGCCGCGGCCTGGGGCTAGGCTCTCAGTCTCAGCTTAACTTTCTTCCCGAATCTGAAAGCGACTTCATCTTTGCAAGTATTGCCGAACAGCTTGGTTTTCTGGGTGCAGCGCTCGTGATAATCATTTTTAGCGCCTTTCTTATGAGGCTAGCAGGCTACTTAAAAAACACGGAAAGATTCAATCAGTTGATTGTAATTGGTGCTCTCAGCCTGCTTCTCTACCAGTTTTTGGTAAATGTCGGTATGAATATGGGAATTTTGCCCGTAACCGGAATCACACTTCCTTTTGTCTCCTACGGGGGATCATCGCTAATTTCCCTGCTTCTGCTTTTGGGAATAATTTTTTCCACCAAAATCCAAAACTACTGATAACTTGCTACCAGAAGTAGCGAGATGTTAAAATTTCCACCATGTCTACTTGGGCAGTAATCAGAACCGGCGGCAAACAGTATAAGGTCGAAGAAGACCAGACTATTGTCGTGGAAAAACTAGAGGGAGAAAACGGCTCAGCAGTTGCCTTCGACAATGTCCTTCTTGTTGGTGGGGACAAAATCGTAATCGGCAATCCCATAATCGACAAAGCAAAAGTTACCGGCAAAATTAAAGAAACTTTCAAAGATAAAAAAGTTCAAGTCGTAAAATTCAAATCCAAATCCAGATATACTCGTACAAACGGTCACAGGCAGATGAAGACAAAAGTATTGGTCGAAAAAATCCTCATTTAACATAACAAAATACATCAAACTATAAACTAAACGTCCTTGACACGTCGTGAAAAACTAAGGTAGAATTTCAACGGCTTTTTACATACTATGGCACACAAAAAAGGTGGCGGCACTACAACTAAAAACAGAGACTCCGCCGGCAAAAGACTCGGGGTAAAAATTTACGAAGGTCAACTCACAAAACCTGGCAATATAATAGTTAGGCAAAGAGGAACCCGAATTTACGCCGGAGTTGGCGTCATGATAGGTCGGGATCACACAATCTTCGCAACATCTGAAGGCTCGGTGAAATTCAGGCAAAAACAAGGCAAAAAGTTTGTAGACGTTATCTAAACAAGTGGACGAAGGACAGATTTTCGAAATCGACATTGATATGCTCCAGCCTAATCCGCTGCAGCCCCGAGGACTAATTACTCCCGATTCGTTGATAGAACTGGTTGACTCAATACGTGAACATGGTGTTCTCGAACCGTTGGTAGTGGCAAAAACTCCGGCCGGCTACCAAATAATAGCCGGTGAGCGCAGATGGCGGGCTTCAAAAATGGCGGGTTTTGCCAAAGTCCCGGTAATAATCAAAGAAACCAGCGCACAGGGAATGCTGGAAATGGCAATTATAGAAAATGTCCAAAGAATCGACCTGAATCCTCTTGAACGTGCACAGGCATTCAAAAGACTGATAGACGAATTCGGTCTTTCAACGGGCGAAATTGCAATTAAAGTTGGAAAAAGCGCGCCTTATGTTTCAAATACCCTGAGACTTCTCATCTTACCAGATGCCCTAAAAGATGCAATTGCGTCAGGTGCAACAACTGAAGGTCATGCCAGAGCACTGGCGTCTCTTGAGGATCCTCACCTGATTGTCGAAGCTTACAAAGAAATCTTAAGTAAAAATCTTTCCGTAAGAGGCGCCGAAGAATTAGCCCGAAAAATGAAAGCCAGAGAAAACATTCCGCCAAAACAACAAAAAGATGTTTTAAGACTGGAGAGCGAAGAACTGGAAAGTTATCAAGATGAAATTTCGCAAAAATTAACCACTGACAGTGCCAAAGTTAGAGTGAAAGTCGGGCAGTCAAGAATAGAAGCCAAGCTTTTGATTGTAGTCAAAGGCAACATTGAAACTACCTCAGCAGTCATTAAACGTGTTCGTGATGCCATAATTTCTTAGGAATCAACGCAAATCTAAAATAGAATAGCTAACCTTTGAAACAATTCTCAGCCCGTCAGATTTAACGCTTTTCCAAAGAGGCCAATAAACAAGCCAGGTTCTTCCACGAATAGAATCTTTGGAAATTGGTCCAAAACTTCTTGAATCGGAAGAAGCATTCCTATTGTCTCCCAAAACAAAATACTGATCATTGCCAATCGCAACTTCTACAGTTCCGGTAGTGGGTTGCGTCTCATAAGGCTCTGCAAGCTTTTCGCCGTTAATAAAAACAGAGCCGTCTTCTATTCTTATCTTTTCACCCGGCAAACCAATAACTCTCTTTATAAAATCCACGTTTTGAGAAGATGGAGCTCTGAAGACAATAACGTCTCCGCGGTCCGGTTTATAAAGTCTATATGTAACTTTTTCTGTTAAAAGTAACTCGCCGTCATAAAAGTTCGGCAACATAGATTCCCCCTTAACTCGATGTGGCTGGACCAGAAAAACATATACAAACAGGAAAATAGCCAGCGAGACCAAAATTGTCTGCAGTATTTCTCCGATTACGGATAGAATTGTGTGCTTAAAATCCATTGAGACATTCTAGCAAAAAAATTCTTCAGTAAAAACCAGATAAACTTATGTTAAAATTTCATGGCCTGGATCCGTAGCTCAGTGGTAGAGCGTTCCGTTCACATCGGAAAGGCCGCAGGTTCGATCCCTGCCGGGTCCACCAAAAATCCCATGGAACTTACAAAACTTCTTCTAACTCTTACCATCGTATCTATTATTCCCGGTCAACTGATAAGGATTAACGCTACTCAGTCCGCCGTGCTTACCGTTGGAGATATTTCAAGTGCCATCTTGATGGCTGTTTTTTTTATTAATTCCACAAATATCAAAAAAGCGCTTATTTTGCCCAAAAAAATTTTCTTGCCGTTTTTAATATTTTCGTCGGTTGCGATCTCGTCAACAATTATCGCCGCAGACATTTTTTCTCCGAGAGAAATTATTATTGCCATATTATTTCTGGTTCGCTTCGCGCTTTATTTTGGGATTTTTATTGTAGTAGTAAACACCGTCAAAAAAAAAGAGATTACAAAATGGCTTAATCTGTTTCTGTTTACCGCGGCCATTTTTGCCTTGATTGGTTTTTTTCAGTATATTTTCTTCCCTGACCTTACATCTCTGGCTGCTTTTGGCTGGGACCCTCATCAGAAGAGAATTGTGTCTACCCTGCTTGATCCGAATTTTACGGCCGGTCTTCTGGCAATTGCACTTTCCATGGCTCTCTCTCTTTTTCTCAGCTCCAAAAAGAACATTTATCTTTTGACGTCTACTGTTCTTTTTACTGCACTCATTCTTACCTTTTCCAGAAGCGGCTATCTCGCGCTGCTCGTCGTCTTAGCAACAATAGGGATTTTAAAATCGCCAAAAATTCTGTTCGTTTCTCTCGTCGCTTTTATAATTGCTTTTATCACGATACCTCAGGTAAAAAACCGTATTCTGGGCGCCTTGAGAGTAGATGAAACGTCCCAGGCAAGGATCGAAAGCTGGCAAAAAGCTCTGGTTATTTTTAGAGATAATCCTATTCTCGGTGTAGGGTTCAATACTTATCGCGCGACTCAAGCTCAATATGGATTTTTCCCCGCGGACCAGCCGGAAGGTGGCCATTCCGGTGCCGGCACAGATTCGAGTTTTCTTCTAGTTCTGGCAACGACGGGTATTATCGGACTGGGGGCGTATTTAGCCTTTTTGTTTGCAATTTTTAAAAATTTCTCCGCAAATATTCGTAAATCTCCTCTGTCTCTGGGAACAACTGCTGCTTTTTTAGGTATTCTTGTTCATTCACAGTTTGTGAACTCACTCTTTTTTCCGCAGATAATTATTGTGCTTTTCTTCTTGCTCGGCGCGTGCTCGGTTTATGATAGTTAATCTTTTTTTATTTTGGCGAATCGGATTGTTTCTAATAGGATTTTTGGGCGCAACTGTTTTTCCTAAAGTCGAAAACGGCGCCTTAGGATCGGAAGCGAATGGGCAGTTTGATTATTGGCTTTCCTGGGCGCAGTGGGACGGAGGGCATTATTTTGATATAGCAACCAGGGGTTATTTAATAGACACCGACTACGCTTTCTTTCCCCTGTTTCCGGTTTTAATTAAATTTACCAATAACTTGACCGGCGGCAACACAATTACGTCCGGTCTTCTAATTTCTAATCTCGCACTCCTTACTTTTTTATTTGTTCTCAAAAAATACGCAGAAAGAATTTCTTCAAAAAGAGAAGCACAAAACATAATAACCACGTTCCTTGTTTTCCCTACCACATTTTTTGCGGCAGCTTTTTATTCGGAATCTCTTTTTTTGCTTTTTGTAGTCGCTACATTTCTGTTTTTAAATGAACGCAAATATCTTCCTGCTGCTATTCTTGCTGCTCTTGCCGGCATAACCAGGTTAGTCGGAATATTTTTAGTTCTTTCGCTTGCATACTCCTACTTTGCCACCATAAAGTTTCAAATTTCGAAAGTAAACAGAAAAATTTTGCACCTCACAGTAGCCCTTTTCGGTTTTTCATCGTACGCAATTTATTTATGGTACAAACTCAACGATCCAATAAGATTTTTAACAGTACAAAGTATCTGGAATCGGATAGTTACCGACCCCATTTCCACAATTTTTTCCTATCTGTGGAGATACATCACCCGTCAAACTATCCCGATAAATGATTTTTTCGATCTCGCAACAACACTGGTTTTTTTAATTATTCTAATTTTGGGCCGTAAAAAAATATCCTCATCTCTTTGGATATTTTCGGTCCTTGTTATTCTTATTCCTGCATCAACCGGCACTTTAACCAGTATGCCCAGATACGCACTTTCGTCACTTGGCGCATTTGTTATTCTTGGAAAATTTTTGGAAGAAAAACCTTGGCTCAAAATCCCGCTCTGGTCTGTTTCGCTTTCAACGCAGGCCTACTTACTTGTTAGATTCATTACCGGCTATTGGGTAGCCTGACTATTTATGGTAATTTATTTTCCGCTTTTCGATTTTTTCGTTTCCGGCGGAATCCTGGGCCTTAATTTCAATAGTTGTTTCACCTTCGCCAACCGGAACAAAAACCTCAAATTTTCCTTCTCCGCTAATGCTGGCTAAGAATCCGTTTGCATATACCTGAGCGTCCGGGTCTGTTTGGCCGGAAACTCTAATTCTGTTGTTGCCGACAAAATTTTGACCTTCAGATGGGCTTTCAATTTCCAGTTTTGGCTCTTTTGTGCTATAAATTACCTTTTTTGTTTGCGAAGAATCACTAGTTTTGCTTGCTTCGCTCAAAGCCTTGGCATAAATCTCGTTTTCTCCGTCTTTTAGCCTGAAACCATCGTAGGAAAAATGATTATCCGAAACATCAACCTCACCAACTTTGTCTCCGTTATGATATATTTCTACTTTTTTCCCATCACTACTGAAACCCCGAATGGGGAGTCTCGCACTGTTGGTTGCCGTTGGCAATTCATCCAAAATAGGAGCTTGGGGTGCGCCGGCTTCCTGCACCAAGTCCCGTCTAAAAATTCCTCCCACAAAATCTGCAAATTTACCGAGAAATGGAATTCCAAGGGCAAAAAATATTACACCAAGAACAAGGCTTACAAAAGAAAGATAAACAATTCTTCTTATCGTTGCCTTCTCCTCTTTTCTGGTAAGCCTTTCGATTCTAAGCGATCTCTTCATAATTTCTATTAACCAAAAACTTAATTTTCGTGCAGAGCCACCTCCGAGAGTCGAACTCGGGACCTTCACTTTTTACCTGTCCGAAATGCAATGAGCCGGTGGTGAGAATCGAACTCACGACCCACTGTTTACGAAACAGTTGCTCTACCACTGAGCCACACCGGCGACTTCCACCAACTGCTTGCCCTACGAAGTCCGGCTTTGCCGGACGAAGTAGGGAGCTAAGGTGGCTCAACCATATTTTAACAGATGCTATACTCATTAGATGAAATATTTTAGTATCCTTGTATTACTCGCCCTTATAGCCTTCGCAGCCTTTTCTATCAATAAGTCGCCAGATAATCAATCACAAACGTCATCATCACCATCAAATAAAGAGACCATCACGGGCGGGGAAAAACCAAAAATACCTTTTAATCTTGAACCAGGCTTCCAAATCCGTGTGTTTGCAAGCGATCTAGACAGGCCTCGAGTTTTGGAATTCTCTCCGGGTGGAGTTTTGCTAACTTCTGACATTGGTTCAAATGAGGTTATGGCTCTTCCTGACAAAAACAACGACGGAGTGGCAGATACCAAAAAAGTAGTGCTAGACAGCGGAAACCATATTCATGGCATAGCTTTTTTTAAAGACAAGCTTTATATAGCTGAAGTAGACAAAGTCGTCAGATACAACTGGGACGAAGAAAATCTAGAAGCCTCACAAGACAAAGTATTATTTTCCCTGCCTAAAAATGGCAATCACAACAATAGAACTCTTACTTTTGACAAGTCAGGAAATATGTATGTTTCGGTAGGTTCAACCTGCAATGTTTGCATTGAAAGTTCTGAATTTTCTGCGACTGTAATTAAATCAAACGCAAATGGTGATAATCCGCAAGTCTATGCAAGCGGTCTCAGAAACGCACCTTTTACACTAATTAACCCCGAGTCTGAAGAGCTTTGGGGGACAGAGATGGGAAGAGATAACTTAGGTGATAATATTCCACCTGACGAAATCAACATAATTAGACAGGGTAAAAATTACGGGTGGCCATATTGCTATGGAGATAAAATTCACGATTCAAACTTTGACAAGAAAAATGAAAAAAATTGTGAAAATACTGAAGTACCAATTTTCACAATTCCTGCCCACAGCGCACCCCTGGGACTTGCTTTCGTCAATTCCGAACAGTTTCCAAAAGACTGGCAAGGTGATTTATTAGTAGCCTACCATGGTTCATGGAACCGTTCGACCCCAATTGGCTATAAAGTTGTCCATTTGAAGGTAAACGGTAATAAAATAGCCGCCTCAGAAGATTTTTTAACCGGGTTCCAGCAGGGGAATATCAACGGTACGAGTCTCGGTCGGCCGGTAGATCTGGCCTTTGACAGCTCCGGCAATCTCTATATTTCAGACGATAAAGCCGGCAACATCTACATTATTCAGAAAAAATAACAAAGAGCGGGATACGAGAATCGAACTCGCGTCTCTTGCTTGGGAAGCAAGTATACTACCATTGTACAAATCCCGCATGAACTTTCGCCTTTATAGCACCAAACTACACCCGCAAAACAAGCGAGTTCATTCTACTACGCGCTACAAACTACGAGCTACAAACAGAGTTATCGAGGTACGGTGATCGTACTTCCCGCATATACTAACGGGTTACCGTTTGGAAGCCTAAGAGCCCCGTTCGCCTTATCAAGAATTGTCCACTTGGAACCATCTCCGTAAACTTTTTCTGCAATTGTGAAATAAGTTTCACCCGCACTTACGTTATAAGTTGTTTGAACAGTCATAGCAGTTTTCCTTTCAATCTCTTCTTTTAGCGGAAGTTTCAACTTATCACCTGTATTAATAATATTTGGATTTGCAATATTGTTTATGCTTGCAATTCCCATCCAGTAGTCTTGAGTTCCGTAAGCTGCTTCTGAAATTTTAGAAAGCGAATCGTTCTCCGCTATTGTGTAATCTGAACCGGCAGAGGGACTTGCATTTGCCTGGGTCATTTGTGTTTGTTCACCCGTGCCAATTTGTTGTTGCAGCTGGTTTCTTTTTGAGAAAAAATTAGCTACCAAAAGTCCAAGAATTACGACTATAATTGCACCGAGAATAAGACTGGTATAAGATTCCTGCCAGTCAATCTTTCGCCCCAAAAACTTTTTCATTGAATTTGCCAATTCGCAAAGCCTCCTTCCAGGCAGGAAAGTATGAAGACAGCAGATAAATTACCACAAGAAGCAGGATTTTTAAAGTAGAGAAATTCTGGCGGTCGCGACCGGATTCGAACCGGCGATCTTCACCGTGACAGGGTGACGTGTTGGACCAGCTACACTACGCGACCAAAATACAAAGTATTTTGAGTTTAGATTATACTAAAATCAGGTAACTTAAACCAGCTGAGGCCTTTTAAATCTTGATACTTGATACATGATACTTAATACAATTTAATATTGTCGTGGGCAAGTTCTTCTCAAATAAAGACATAGCAAAACTTTTTCGGGAAATTTCTGCAAGTTATGCTGCAAAAGGCGAGGACAGATTCAAGATCATAGCCTACGACAATGCAGCAACAAGCGTTGAACACGCAACTTCTGAGCTCAAAGATCTTTGGGAAGACGGAAAACTGGATACCGTCCCGGGACTGGGAAAATCCATTAGAGGACACCTGGACGAGCTTTTTAAAACGGGCAAGGTTAAACATTTTGAAGATGTTAAAAAAGACCTCCCACAAGGCATGTTTGATCTTTTAGAAGTTGGCGGTCTTGGCCCAAAAAGCGCCTACAAGCTTGCCAAAGAGTTAAAAATCAAAAACGTCGACGAGCTGGAAAACGCAGCTAAATCAGGCAAAATCGGGAATTTACCGGGTTTTGGCAAAAAAAGTGAGGCAGAAATACTTACTGCCGCATCGGAAGTTAAAGGCAGAGGAAATATTAGCAGATATTTATTAACAGACGCATTTCCTGTAGCGGAAAGAATTCTTTCCCACCTGAGAAACCATAAAGACTGTGAGCGTGCAGAACCATTAGGCTCGCTTCGGCGTATGGTAGCGACTGTTGGTGACATAGACATTGCAGTTGCATCAAAAAACCCCAAAGCAATTGTCGACCACTTCAAAAAGTTTCGGGAAATTTCAAGAGTACTGGAAGCAGGACCCCGAAAAGCCTCGGCTCTTCTTCAAAACGGAATACGCCTGGACCTTATGGTTCAACCGGCAAACGCATTTGGCGCACTGCTTCAGCATTTTACAGGTTCTAAAAACCATAATATTCATCTTCGGGAGGATGCAATCAAAAACGGTATGTCTGTTTCAGATTATGGAATAAAGGTCGGTAAAAAATTGCACGAATTTGCAACCGAAGAAGCCTTCTATAAGTTTCTCAAAATGGACTACATTATTCCTGAAATGCGCGAAGATACCGGAGAAATTGAAGCCGCACTAGGTCATAAACTTCCCGAAGTTCTAGATATTAGGGATATAAAAGGCGATATTCATCTCCATTCAAGTTACCCAATTGAACCCAGCCACGATTTAGGCAAAGATAGCTTCGAACAAATAATAAAAAGAGCAAAAGAATTAGCATACGAATACGTAGGACTTTCAGATCATTCTCCCGGTGTATCAACTCACACAAAAGCCCAAATAATTGACCTGATAAAAAAACGTAGCCACAAAATTGAGCAATTAAAATCCTCAAATATAGAATTTAGAATACTTAATTTACTCGAAATCGATATTTTGACGGATGGAACACTTTCTGTACCCGAAGAAGGTCTGAAAATACTAGATGGAGCGATTGCCGGAATTCATTCCTCTCACCATCATGATAAAAAAACAATTACGAAACGAATGATGACAGCCATAAATTCACCTTACGTTCAGGTTATTTCTCACCCTACCGGCAGGCTTCTCAATCAACGTGAATCTTACGAAGCAGACTGGACAAAAATTTTCGAAGCCTGTAAAAAAACCCAAACAATTCTAGAGATTAATGCCTATCCTAATCGCTTAGACCTGCCGGATACGCTTGTGAGGGAGGCAATAAATGTCGGCGTAAAACTTATCATTAATACGGATTCTCACAAGCTCGAACACATGGACAATATGAAATACGGTGTTAGTGTTGCTCGTCGCGGATGGGCAAAGCCAAAAGATATCATAAATACCCTGCCTTGGGCCAATTTTAGAAAGTACTTCAACGTGACATAGTGTACCCTTCGTGTTAAAATACCTCCATGTCACCGACACTCATTCTTTTTGTTGCAGCAGGAGCTATTCTTTTGTTTATCCTATTTCTCTACAACAGTTTGGTTACTGCCAGAAATCGCATTAAAGAAGCATGGTCAGGAATAGATGTCCAGCTCAAAAGGCGATCATCTCTGATTCCTAATTTAATAGAAACCGTTAAGGGTTATGCAAAACACGAAAAGTCTGTGTTCGAAAACGTTACAAAAGCCAGAAGTGCAATGCTTAGTGCCAAAAACCCCAAAACAGCAGCAGCTGCAGATAATATGTTAACTGGAGCACTCAAAACCCTTTTTGCGGTTGCCGAAGCTTATCCCAACCTCCGGGCTTCTGAAAATTTTAAAGAACTTCAAGAAGAACTTTCGGATACGGAAACAAAAATTGCAGCCTCCCGCCAGTTTTATAATGCTAATGTTTTAGATTACAACAATAAAATAAAAGTTTTCCCAAATATCATTTTCGCCCGGCTTTTCAACTTCGGTGAAGAAGAATTCTTTCAAGCCGAGGAAGAATCAAAAAAAGACGTTAAAGTTAATTTTTAACGGCTATGAATAGTCCAAAAATATTCGCCGGTTCCTCAAACCAAAGCTTAAGCCACGAAGTTTCCAAAAAATCAGGTATTCCTCTAGGTAAAATTCAACTGGGAGTTTTTGGAGATGGCGAGATAGACGTCTGGGTCGAAGAAAAAGTTAATAACTCCGATGTCTTCATACTCCAATCCAGCTCCGAACCCATCAACAATCATATTATTGAGCTTGCTCTTATTGCAGATGCGGTAAGACGCGCAGGCGCTCGCAAAATAACAGCAGTTATCCCGTATTTCGGCTACAGCAGAAAAGAAAAACAGTCTCGCCCGGGTGAACCAATCTCGGCCAAAGTGATTGCTGATCTAATTATTGCAAGCGGAGTCAACAAGGTGGTTGCACTTGACCTCCACGCCGACGCAATAGTCGGCTTTTTTAATGTTC
>MFAZ01000011.1:11705-16088 GCA_001776335.1 Candidatus Curtissbacteria bacterium RIFCSPHIGHO2_01_FULL_41_11
TTGTGTCTCCCGATACGGGCGGAGTTAAAAGAGCCAGAAATTTTGCAGCTTTTCTTGGAGCGCCCCTTGCCGTCATGGAAAAACACAGACAAATTGAAAAACACGACGAAGTCGAGATTCTTTCCATGTCAGGAGAGGTTAAAGGGGACACGGCAATTTTAATCGACGATGTAATTTCAACTGGGTCAACCATAATTGAAAACGCCAAAGCACTCAAAGAAAAAGGCGTTAAAAAGATATACGTTGCTGCAAGCCACGGCGTTTTTGCCGGCAATGCCATAAAAAGAATTGAGGAAAACCCGATCGAAAAAGTATTTGTCACAGACAGCGTTGAACAAACAACAAAAAGCCCAAAAATTGAAGTAGTCTCTGTTTCGGGGTTAATCGCAAGTAGCCTAAAAGAAGAACTCTAGTGGATTTTAAAAGCAAACTAGAAAAAATCTCCCAAAAAAACAATAGCCTCCTTTGCGTCGGTCTAGACCCCGATCCGGAAAATCTTAGTGGAGCAATTGATCAATTTGAATTCAATAAAAAAGTAGTAGATGAAACAGCTGAATTCGTCTGCTGCTACAAACCCCAAATCGCTTTTTATGGCGCCGCCGGCTTAAAAGGTTTTGAAAACCTAAAAAAGACAATTGATTACATTCATAAAAATTATTCCCCAATTCCGGTTCTTCTGGATGGGAAACGAGCAGACATTGGCCACACTAGTGAAATGTACACAAAGGAAGTATTCGATTTCTACGAAGCAGACGCCGTTACAGTAATTCCTTATTGTGGGTTTGATTCAATAGAACCTTTCTTCCAAAGAAGAGGCAAAGGAATATTCGTGATCTGCAGGACTTCGAATCAGGGAGCAAATGATTTTCAGGATCTTAAGGTTGGCGACGAACCTCTTTATTTTAAAGTTGCACAAAAAATAGTTGAGTGGAATAAAAAATATCCCAACGTCTTTCTGGAAATAGGCGCAACCTGGCCTGGGGAAATTGGAATACTGAGGAAGCTCGCACCAAATATGCCATTTCTAATTGCAGGTATTGGGGCACAGGGAGGGGACTTAGAAGGAACTTTAAAAAATGGTTTAACTAAAGAAAAGAAAGGGTTGATAATAAGTTCCTCACGCGGCATAATCTATGCACAAAATCCAAAAGAAGCTGCCAAAAAATTAAGAGATGAAATCAACCGATACCGCAACTGAAGTCGCAACAATTCTTTACGAAATAGGTGCGATCATCTTTCGCCCTAAGCAACCTTTTGTATTCAAATCCGGAATCAAAAGCCCTGTTTATACAGACAACCGTCTGCTTATTTCCTATCCGCGAGAATGGAAAAAAATAATTGATTTTTTCGTTGCCGAGGTCCAAAAGATCGGTAAACCTGACATAATTGCCGGAGTAGCAACAGCAGGAGTCCCCCACGCAGCACAAATTGCACAAAGGCTGAGTATTCCCATGATTTATGCAAGACCAACCTTGAAGGGTCATGGTTTAGACAAACAAGTTGAAGGTGTATTAAAACGTGGCCAAAAAGTTATCGTTGTTGATGATTTAATCTCAACAGGAATGTCCTCTCTCGGAGTAGTAGAGGGAATAAGAAAACTTGGGGGAAAAGTAACAGACCAATTAGCTATTTTTTCTTATGACCTGAAAGAATCTCGAGAAAATTACAAAAAGTTTAAGGTAAAATTACATCCACTAACGAATCTGGAAACTTCTGCAAAAGTTGCCGTCAAAAAAAAGTTTTTGAAACCAGACCAAGTAAAACTTGTTCTAGATTGGGCACAAGACCCCAAGAACTGGGGCCGCAAAATGGGGTTTACCGAAGTAGGAGTTTGAATGAAAATTGACATTTCCACCAAAATTGCCGGCGTAAAATTTGAAACCTGCGTCTTAAACGCGTCCGGTCCTCTGGATGAAACCCTAAAACAGCTCGAAATTATCGGGAAATCAGCTTCGTCGGGAGTCATGATGAAATCCTGTACTCTTGAATCCCGGGAGGGAAATCCTAAGCCCCGGTACGCAGACCTTAAATATGGATCAATAAACTCAATGGGCCTGCCAAATCTTGGATACGAAAAGTACGTGGAGTTTACCAGTATTTTGAAAAAGAAATCCAAAAAACCAGTAATTGCCAGCATTTGCGGTATGACCGCAGAAGATAATATAACAATGTTTAAGGCATTCAATAATACTCCTGTAGATTTAATCGAATTCAACCCCGGATCTCCAAACACAATCGGTAAGCCGATTATGGGTTACAACACAGACGCATTGGACAAGCTTTTAAAGGCAGTTTCGAAAGTTTCTAAAAAACCTTTTGGTGTAAAGCTCCCGCCATATTTTGATTTGGGACACTATGACCAGGTGGCAAAAGTTATTAAAAAGTATCCGGTTAAATTTGTAACCTGCATAAACTCAATCGGCAATGGATTGGCAATTGACCCGGAAAGTGAAAAACCTTTGATAAAACCCAAGGGCGGTTTCGGTGGCATAGGGGGCAGGTACGTTAAATTCCACGCTCTTGCCAATGTTCGCCGGTTCTACGAACTCTTCGAGGATAAAATCCAGGTAATCGGGGTCGGGGGAGTCTACAGTGGAAGCGACGCTTTCGAATTCATTCTTGCCGGTGCATCTGCAGTCCAAATCGGCACTGCTTTTATTCAACAAGGTCCTCAAATTTTTGAAAAAGTCCAAAACGAGCTTCGGGATCTTATGAGAAATAAAGGTTACACCAGGCTCTCCGACTTCCGCGGAAAACTAAAACCGCTCGATTAAAAGAGCTTCCATTGACAATCCATCTCAAAAGTAATTAAATGAAGCCCTTTCTGCCCATATAAATGTGGGTAGTATTCTTTTTAATATTTCTTGTCTCACCGACACTTCTTATCGTTGGATTAATAAATCCCAAACTTGTTAACAACAAAATCAAAAAAGATTTTTCTAGAAAGCAGCTTGCTGGAATTTTTAGTGCACTATTAATTGGGTCGTTTATTCTAACGGCAATAACAGCTCCCAAGACTCCAACACAAACTTCTCCTGTGTCGGAGCAGAACACTAATCTGAAAGAAGCAAATGAAGGTCAAGTCAGCGGAGTTAATCAAGTCTCTATCGAATCACAAGCTCCTTCAAATCAACCATCACCTTCACTTTCTTCATCCCCGTCCCCGTCCCCATCCCCATTTCCATCTCCAACTCCAATCGAACTTGGAACCCCAATCCTCAAACCCTCTCCAAGTCCGACTGCACAAAATATTCAAGCGTCACCAACAAATCAACCTGTCAATTCTAACTGCGAGCCAGCTTATCCCGACGTATGTATTCCAAAAGGATCCGCTGATTACGATTGTGCTGGTGGTAGCGGTAATGGCCCAAATTACATAAAAGGGCCTATTACTGTTTTGTCTCCAGACCCGTATGATCTCGACCGCGACCACGACGGCATAGGCTGCGAGAATTAAAAGATCTTCTCTCCAACTTACAATTTTATTAGTCGTTTTAAGCTTGAATTATGCTAAAATTCTCAATATGACGGCTTATACACAAGTTTCATCAAACAAACTCAAAACCTGGCTTATTATGCTTGGTTTCGGTGCGTTTATTACCTTTCTTGTTTACGTCTTCACCACAGCGCTTGGCTTCCGTGGTCCTTCCGCGCTTAGTTTTTCAGGCGTAGCCCTAATTGTTGCCGGCATCATGAACTTTATCGCCTATTACAACAGCGACAAAATGGTAATGGCGATTTCAGGTGCCAAACAAATTCAGAAAAAAGACCACCCGCAACTTTTTAGAACAATTGAAAATCTGGCAATTGCCGCAGGTCTTCCCGCACCAAAAATTTACATAATAGAAGACACCGCTCCAAACGCATTTGCAACAGGCCGGGATACAAAACATGCGTCAATAGCTTTTACAACCGGTATCTTGGATAAGCTTTCAAAACTCGAACTTGAAGGTGTTGCGGCACACGAACTATCACATGTCGGCAACTATGACACAAGACTTATGACAATTGTCTCAATCCTGGTAGGAACCATAGCTCTTCTTGCCGACTGGTTTTTTAGAATTCAATGGTATGGAGGAAGAGACAGAGACGATAACAACTCATCGAGCGCAATCTTTTTGGCTCTTGGCATTGTAATGGCGATTCTGGCTCCAATTATCGCAACGCTTATCCAGCTTGCAATATCCAGAAAGCGTGAGTTTCTAGCAGACGCATCCGGTGCCCTTTTAACAAGGAATCCGGATAGCCTTGCAGATGCTCTCCTGAAAATTTCAAAAGACCCTGAACCATTGGAAGCCGCCAATCGTGCAACCGCTCATCTCTACATTGTTAACCCGCTAAAAGGTGAAAGCGTCAAAGCGGCTTTTGCCAACCTGTTTAATA
>MFAZ01000011.1:16098-38390 GCA_001776335.1 Candidatus Curtissbacteria bacterium RIFCSPHIGHO2_01_FULL_41_11
GATAGCAGAAAGGGTCAAAACTCTGCGCGCAATGCAATGAAGAAACAATCTCCCCAAATCGACATAGAAAAAGTAGCAAAGCTGGCAAATCTGGCTCTGAAAGCAGAAGAAAAAGCAACTTTCCAAAAACAGCTCGAAGAGATCATCAACTATGTCTCCCAGCTGGGAAATATAGACACTGATAATGTTGAGCCGATTGGCCACATCACCGGTCTTGAAAATATCACCAGAAGCGATGAAGCCGGACCATCCCTGAGTCAGGAAGACGCACTTTTAAATGCACCCAAAACTCACAACGGCTTTTTCAAAGTAGATGCAATATTAGAGGAATAGCAAAAAAATGACCAAATTACTAATTACTAATTTCTAGTCAAATCCCAATTAATTAATTTGAGAATTTAGTCATTCATTAGAAATTAGATATTAGAAATTAGAAATTTAAAAATGCTGGATATTTCAGATCTCACGATAGAAAAAGCACAAAAATTAATAGCATCAAAACAAATAAAAGCCCTGGAGTTAACGGACGCTTACTTCAAAAGAGCAGTTAAGCTTAACCCAATTATAAATAGTTTCATAACCATAACCGGCGATGCGGCTCGGGATCAGGCGAAAAAAATTGATGATTTGATAGCGAATAAACAGCCCATCTCACCTCTTGCGGGAATACCAATTGGCATAAAAGATATATTTTCGACCAAAGGAATCAAAACTACAGCCGCATCCAAAGTTCTAGAAGACTATATTCCACCTTACGATGCCACAGTTGTAACAAAGCTCAAAGATGCAAATGCTGTAATCCTAGGAAAAACCAACCTGGACGCCTGGGCGCATGGTGCCAGTGGGGAAAATTCCGATTTTGGAGCGGCAAAAAATCCCTATGATCTGGAAAGAGTACCCGGAGGCTCTTCGTCAGGTTCTGCATCTGCAACTGCCGCAAATCAGGTTTTAGCCGCAACCTCAACAGATACCGGGGGATCAACCCGTCAACCTGCAAGTTTTTGCAATGTAGTCGGCTTAAAACCAACATATGGTCGTGTCTCCCGCTATGGGACAGTAGCCATGGCATCTTCTCTGGATACAATGGGTCACATCACAAAAACAATTTACGACAACGCACTAATGCTTAACACCACCGCAGGTTATGATCCGATGGACGCCACTTCCTCAACAAAAAAATCCGAAGACTATACCAAAGACATTGAAAAAGTCCCAAAAGGATTAAAACTCGGCTTGCCCAAAGAATACATCGACGGCCTCGATGACAAAATCAAAAACGTTATAACATCTGCAGCTAAAAAACTCGAAAAGCTTGGTGTAAAAATTGTAGAGGTTAGTCTCCCCTACACCAAATACGGGGTTGCCACTTATTACATAATCCAACCGGCAGAAGTATCCTCGAATCTTGCCAGATACGACGGTATCAGATACGGTAACAAGCGCGATGCTTTTGGTCCCGAAGCCAAAAGGCGGATAATCCTTGGAACTTTCACTCTTTCTGCCGGTTATTACGATGCCTATTATCTGAAAGCGATGAAAGTGCGAAGGCTAATAAGGGACGACTTTATAAATGCTTTCAAAGAAGTTGATGCCCTGATATGTCCTGTTTCGCCGACTCTCCCATTCAAGTTAGGAGAAAAAGCAAGCGACCCTCTTTCGATGTACCTTGCAGATATTTACACGGTAAACATCAACCTGGCCGGTGTTCCCGCCCTTACAGTACCCGCAGGTTTTGTCGATGATCCTTCGACAAGCTCAGGACAAGTCCTTCCGGTTGGTATGCAGATAATCGGCCCGGATTTTTCCGAAAAGCTTCTCTACCAGATAGGCTATGCCTACGAACAGGAAACAAAATGGTATGAAACAAAACCAAAGCTATGAACTACGAACCTGTAATCGGCCTTGAAGTTCACGTCGAACTATACACAAAATCCAAAATGTTCTGCGCCTGCAGCGCAGATTATTTCGGTGAAGAGCCGAACACTCACACCTGTCCGGTTTGTCTGGGCCTTCCGGGGGCACTTCCATCTCCAAACCAACAGGCAATAGATTGGTGTTTAGAAATCGGCCTGGCTTTAGGCACAAAAATCGCCAATTCTTCCAAGTTCGACCGCAAAAACTACTTTTACCCGGACCTTGCCAAAGGTTACCAGATAAGCCAATACGATCTGCCGTTTTGCAGCGGGGGAGAGGTAACTCTAACAAACGGCAAAAAAATCAGAATAACACGTGCCCACATGGAAGAAGACACAGGCAAACTGACTCACGCAAAAGTGGACGGCAAAAGTGTTTCCTTAATCGACTTCAACAGGTCCGGTGTACCGCTTGTCGAAATAGTAACAGAGCCGGATTTTGAAAATGCACGGGAAGTCGTGGAGTATCTCAAAAAGCTTCAACAAACAGTCAGATATCTGGGAGTATCCCAAGCAGATATGGAAAAAGGCGACATGCGCCTGGAACCAAATATTTCACTTAGAAAAAAAGGTCAAAAAGACCTCCCCGACTACAAAGTCGAAGTAAAAAATATCAATTCATTCAAATTTGTCGAAAAAGCCATAAATTTTGAAATAAGCCGCCAGGCAAAAATACTGGACGTAGGTGAATTACCTGTTCAGGAAACCCGCGGATGGAACGAGCAGAAAAATGCTACTGTCAGCCAGCGCAGCAAAGAAGAGGCCCATGACTACAGATATTTCCCAGAGCCAGACATTCCCCCTTTTACTTTCACAAAAGAGCAAATTGAAAAATTAACAAAAAAGACTCCGGAGCTTCCAGCGGCAAAATTGGAACGCTTTAAAAAAGACTACCAACTTTCCCAGTACGATGCTGAAATATTAACAAGGGACCTGAGCAGTGCAGATTATTTTGAAGAGGCAACATATGCGGGTAAGGAAGCCGGTCTTACACCAAAGCAGGTAGCCAACATTATAATAAATAAAAAACCTGATATCGCAAATATTCTCCCTGCAACTCTAATCAAAAACTATATAGCCGCAAACCAAACTGCTCCGGTTGACAAGACAAAGCTGGAAAAAGCCATAGACGAGGTATTAGCACAAAACCAAAAAGCAGTTGAAGATTACAAAAGCGGCAAAGAAAATGCGCTTATGTTTCTGCTTGGAGCAGTCATGAAGAAAATAGCAACAAAACTCGACGCGAATCTGCTAAAATCAAAGCTGCAAGAGAGACTGAAATAACCTGCAAAATTAAGGTATGCCTCACCTTGATACTCAAATAGAGAAACCATGACTGATTTTGCGCACCTTCACGTACACACAGAATATTCGCTCCTGGACGGACTTTCTAAAATTCCCAAACTTGTAACCCAAGCCAAAATTATGGGAATGAAGCATCTGGCGATGACAGACCACGGCGCAATGTATGGCGCACTCAAGTTTTACAAAGAGTGCAAAGAGCAGGGAGTAAACCCGATACTTGGCTGCGAGATGTACATTGCCAAAAGATCTCACACCGACAAAGAAGTTTCAGAGGACAAAGAATACTGCCATTTGACAGTTCTGGCTAAAAATTACGAAGGATACAAAAACCTTTTGGAACTTGTGACACAATCCTTCCTCGAAGGATTTTATTACCGCCCCAGGGTTGACAAAGAATTACTGGCAAAACACGCAAATGGCCTGATGGCCCTTTCGGGCTGTCATTCTTCCGAAGTATCAAAAGCCTTTATAGAAGGGGATATGACGAAGGCAAAAAAAATCATCGAAGAATATCAAAAGATATTCGGCAAAGAAGATTTTTACCTTGAAGTACAAAGACATCTCGCCGACCAGTTTATGACGGCACATTCACCCGGCTCCGAAATTTATGCAGAACTACAAAAAATGGCAAATGAGGAGAAAAAAATAATTGAAGGTGCCAAAAAAACATCCAAAGACATAAAAATTCCACTTGTTGCAACCAACGACATTCATTACGTAATGTCACACGACGCTCAGGCTCAGGATGCTATTGTTTGTATCCAAACCGGCAAGAACATCTCAGACACAAAAAGACTCAGAATGATAGACTCCCCGACTTATTACTTAAAAAGTGCAGACGAAATGGCTGAACTTTTTGAAGACATTCCAGAAGCCATTGAAAATTCTGTAAAGGTTGCTGAAAAGGTAAACATAGACATTCCCCTTGGAAAATATTCGTTCCCTCATTATGAAGTACCCAAAGAAACAACAGCAGACGAGTATTTGAAAAAACTTTGCTACGAAAGAATCGAAAGTCGTGTCGGAAAGGTCACGCCGGACATAAAGGAAAGGCTTGACTACGAACTTTCGGTAATTTCCCAAAAAGGCTACTCAACCTACTTTTTAGTAGTTGCCGATTTCGTTAACTGGTCCAGAGACAAGGGAATAATTTCCACAACCCGCGGTTCAGCATCCGGAAGTTTAGTTTCGTTTGCCCTTGGAATAACAACAGTCGACCCGCTTTACTTCAAACTTCCTTTCGAAAGATTTCTGAATCTTTACAGACCGTCTCTTCCCGATATCGATGTCGATTTTGCAGACAACCGCAGAGATGATGTCATTTATTACGTTCGGGATAAATACGGTGCCGATAAAGTTGCTCAAATAGGAACTTTTGGAACAATGATGGCACGTGCTGCGGTTCGCGATGTTGCCAGAGTTCTTGGCTGGCCATACAGTAAAGCTGACCGAATTGCCAAAATGATTCCCATAGGAGCCCAGGGATTCCATATGTCTCTGGACAGTGCAAAAAAAATTAACAAGGAGCTTGGTAATCTTTATGATCAGGATGCCGAAGTAAAAGAACTCATAGACCTTGCCGAAAAAGTTGAAGGCAATGCCCGGCATGTCTCTGTCCATGCTGCAGGTGTTGTCATTGCTCCGAAAAAGCTTACCAACTACACCGCACTCCAAAAAGAAACAAGCGGAGAAAAAATAATCACGCAGTTTGATATGCATGACGTTGAAGAAGCAGGCCTTGTTAAGATGGATTTTTTAGGCATCAGAAATTTATCCATTCTCGGGGAAGCTGTCGAAATTGTTGAAAAAACCCATGGAATAAAAATTGACCTTACACAAATTCCCCTGAATGATAAAAAAGCGTTCGAGATTATGGCAAAGGGTGAGACCATGGGTTTGTTTCAACTTGGCGGAACGGGAATGACCAGATACCTAAAAGAACTAAAACCGACTAGTGTCTTCGACATCATGGCTATGATTTCACTTTTCCGTCCCGGTCCGATGAACTCTATTCCCGAGTTTATTGAAAGAAAAAATAATCCAAAAAAAGTTAAATATTTCGATCCAAGGATGGAGGAATATCTTAAAGAATCCTACGGCGTCATTGTCTATCAGGATGACGTTTTATTAACTGCCATAAACATTGCGGGTTACGACTGGGAAGAAGCAGACAAGTTTAGAAAAGCCATGGGTAAAAAAATTCCTGCCGAAATGTCCAAACAAAAAGAAAGATTCACCGAGGGGGCAATTAAAAACGGTATGAGTGAAGAAAAAGCCGAAGGACTTTTTAAGCTTATCGAACCCTTCGCCGCCTACGGTTTCAACAAAGCTCATGCAGCATCTTATGCCATAATTGCCTACCAAACTGCCTACATGAAAGCTAATTATCCCGTGGAATTTATGACCGCCGTCATGAGCGCGGAATCCGACGATCCTGACAAAATAGCCAGCGCCGTTACAGAGTGCGCAAAAATGAAAATTTTGGTTCTGCCGCCTGATGTAAACCAGTCTGAAACCGGCTTTACGATTCAAAAAACCGATAGCAAAAAAGCCATTCGTTTTGGACTTTCGGCAATCAAAAATGTCGGCGAGGCTGCAATTGAAGCAATCTTTTCAGAGAGGGAGGAAAACGGACTTTTTGAATCCCTCAATGATTTTGTAAGGAGAGTTAACCTGAGAGTAGTTAATAGAAAAACCTTGGAAAGTTTGATAAAAGCCGGTGCCATGGACAATTTTGGCAAAAGAAACGCCATGCTCAAAATTCTTGACGATTTAAAAAGCGCCAATGTTTCTCTTTCAAAAACCATCGCCAGCGGGCAAGGCTCTCTATTCGACGAAGCGGAATTGGAAAAACAAAACGCTCAGTCTCAACCGGTGATTTCAGGTGACATTGAAGAGGCTCCCAAAGAAGAAATTCTTTCCTGGGAAAGAGAACTTCTTGGTTTTTACTTAACGGAGCATCCCCTGACAAAAGTAGCGGATAAAATTCAAAAATTAACAACCACAACCATTGCAGAGATTGACGCATTTCCGACCGGCCACACTCAAATTAGAGTCGGCGGAATTGTCGTATCTGTCAGAAAAACTTTCACCAAAGTCAGAAAAGACGAAATGTGTTTTATTAAACTCCAGGATACAACAGGAACTCTTGAAGTAATTGTTTTTCCGAAAGTTTATTCTTCCTCTTGGCAATACCTGATGCCCGACCAGATCGTTATTATTTCCGGCAAGGTAGAAACAGGTGAACAGTCGCCGGTTTTAATCGCAGAAAAAGTCGAAACCCTGGAAAGCCAAATAGAACCGCAAGAGGATTTCGAGGAAACAAAAATAGAGGTTGCAATTCCAAAAGACGCTGACAGAATATTATTGTCCAGGGTCTATCAGGTTCTAAAATCCAGCCCTGGAAACGTTCCCACGTACCTCGTTTTGCCATCTGACGGCGGCTCTCCAAAAAAATTCCCGGTCCCCTTTGGCCTGACCAAAACCGCGAGTCTGGAAACAGAACTCAATTCGCTGGGCTGCAGAATCATAGAGTGAGCTTGCACAAGATCGAAGCTAATTGATATAATTTATTTTGACTTCACGAAAACCGTGGATTATTAATCCACGGATGAAGTGAAGGAAAATCAAACTTACGAGACGTTTGTAATTAAATCACAGACGATTTATAAAATCGGAAGTTTATTGCTTATGAATCAGGACATGTTCAAAGTTGGGGATCAGGTCCGGGTCACAACCCGAAATCCCCAAGACAACAAAGTTCACGCTACACCCTTCGTAGGAGTGGTTATTGCCTTGCGGGGAACCGGAACTGGTCGTACATTCACTGTGCGAAAAATCGCAGATGGTAAAGTCGCAGTCGAGCGCATTTTTCCCCTCGCCTCCCCAATTATTGAAAACGTCAAAGTAATAAAATCCGGAAAAGTCCGCCGCGCCAAACTCTACTATCTTCGAAATAAATAGCTATTCTTGGAACTCCTTGGTGTAAAATAGTTTTTAAATGATTTTCCCGACATTGGAAATAGAATCTTCGCTTTGGGCCAAAGGATACAGGTTCATAGCGGGTATAGACGAAGTGGGAAGAGGATCCTGGGCAGGCCCGCTGGTGGCGGCTGGAGTGATATTGCCAACTGATTTTAAAGTTCCCCAAGGCCTTGCAGATTCAAAACTGGTTAAGCCGCAAAGTCGCACAAAACTCGCAAAGTTAATCAAAAAAACCGCACTTGGTTACTATGTAGCCGAAATTTCGTCATACGAGATCGACAAAATTGGTGTTGGCAAAGCCACTTTTGTAGCCTTCAGGAAAATATTTAACTCAATCAGTCCCAAGGCAGACTTTTGCATCATAGATGCCTTCCACGTTAAGTACTTAAATAGGAAAAAACAGATGGCAGTAAAAGACGGAGATAAAATTTCTGCTTCAATAGCCGCTGCTTCAATAATCGCCAAGGTCTACCGGGACAAGCTCATGAAATCTCTTCACTTTGTGTATCCCAACTACGGTTTTGGAAAACACAAAGGTTACGGGACAAAATCCCATCAGGAGGCCATAAAAAAATTCGGTTTTACCAAAATTCACAGAAAATCCTACAACCTGGATTTCATTTTCGCATGACGCAATCGCTTGGTAAGTACGGGGAAGATTTAGCGGCAAATTTTCTAAATACTCACGGCTATAAAATTCTGGAAAGAAATTTCCGAATCCGTGGGGGAGAAATAGACATAATAGCACTCGAAAAGAATGTTCTGGTCTACATCGAAGTCAAAACCCGGACCAGCCATAAATTCGGTTTGCCCCAGGAGGCGATAACCCCCCACAAAATAAAATTTCTGGAAAGATCCGCAAAGTTTTACAGAAACGCCCGCCAAAATCTTCCTCTTGCAGAAAGAATCGACGTCGTAACAGTAGACCTCACAAGCGGAAAACCGGTAGTGGAACTCATCAAAAACGCCTCTTTTTAACCCTATCTAAAATTAAAGGTTCTCGACTATAATCTCTCTATGCCGGAAAGACAAGAACATTCTCATATAGGCGAGTCGCCGGACCCTTTCAGTCAAAGAATCTTAAGATTGGCACATCAAGGGCTAAAACAAACCCCGGAATTTGTAAAAAGACATAGTAGAATCGTTGGGGGAGGGGTTGTCATCAGCGGGGCAGTCATAGTTGCAACTTATGCAATTCACAATATGTTTACCTCAAGAGGTCATGAAGTTTCTGATGACGAAATCATCGGGCACTTCACTGAGGCCTCTATGTTGCTAGACGAACACAATATGCACAGTGATGAAAAAGCCAAGAAGATAGCACGAGTCAGACAAAAAATTGCCTCAGTTATCCACCACTAGCATCGCTGAGATATAATATAGTCATGACTGAAAGAGAATCTCGCCAACCGGCCTTAATCGACACTGTCGAAGCTGTAACCGATCTAAGAACCGGCGAGAAGACCTTTAGAAAAAGAAAAAAGCTAGTTAGGCGCCAACCAACACCAAAAGAACGAGCTATTGCGCTTTTGAATTGGGAATCGGAAACTGGTTTTTCTCAAGCTATTCATGCAGGGGCAACAGCCTATCAAGCTGGAGAAGCTGTAAAAATGGCAGACAGATCTGGAATAAATGTGAGCTGGGATGGAGGTTTGGGTGCAAAAGATGATGCCGAACGTGCATTTGCAAAGGTCTTTAATCCAGAATTAATTCGATTTAAACCAATAAGGGCGGTCGATATAACCAGTAGACTAGTGGAGGAGACGGCCAAAATAAGTGACAGATTAAAAGGAGCAGCTTGGATTCAAGATTATGTCGAATGGGTAATAGATATTATGTCACTTGAGAGAAAATACAGTTATCAAATGACGGAAAACCTAAAAGTTTACGCACGCCAGCCGCGTTTAAGATTTGCTAGCTAACCACAACCAACCCTTCAGGTGTCTTTCCTTCAAAAACTGCAATAATATTTTCGGCAGCAATTTTCGCCATCGCTTCTCTGGTCTCCACTGTCGCAGACGCAATATGCGGCGTGAGTATCACATTCCCCAAAGTAGTAAGTTCGTGAGGAATGCTAGGTTCGTGCTCATAGACATCCAGCCCCGCCATCGCAATCTTATTATTGGTAAGAGCCCATATCAGGGCCTTTTCATCTACAACAGGACCCCTTGCCGTATTAATTAATATTGCCCCGGACTTCATCATACCCAGCTCTTTTCTCCCGATTAAATGCTGTGTAACAGGTGTCAAGGGTAAATGCAAAGTGACAATATCCGACTCTTTCAGAACCTGCTCCACGCGACAGTATTTTGCTTCCGTCAGCATTTCAAAATCTTCACTTCTCACGATATCACTATAAAGAATATTCATCCTAAATCCCCCGTAAGCAATGTGTCCGACATAAGTGCCGATTCTCCCCAGCCCAATTATCCCCATTGTTTTACCCCAGATCTGTGGAGTTACAAACGCCATCGGGTCCCACTTATGGTACTTGCCACGACGCACAAATTTATCAGCCTCAAGCAGGTTTTTAGCGCAGGCAAGAATAAGCGCAAACGTATGTTCTGCTACAGATTCTCCGGCGATTCCCGGAGTATTTGTGACAACAATCCCATGCCTTTTGGCATACAAAACATTTATATTGTCAAAACCGACAGCATAGTTGGAAATTATTTTAAGTTCTATTCCGGCCGCATCAATCACCTCTTCGTCAACTTTGTCTCCGATGGTTGTAATAACCGCCCCGTATTTTGCAAAAACGTCCCGAAGTTCCCGGCCGTTCAGTCTGCGGTCCCCATCATTGACGTCCACACTAAAACCCTTCTTTCTCAAAATCTCAGAAGCAATCTCGGGTATTTTGACTGTTATATAAACTTTACGCATATTAAATATTTGTGGCCCTAAGCTCCGGCACGGTTTTTCTTATCCTCAGAAGTTCTTCGCGGCCTAAAAGCCCTTTTTGTGTCCCGACTTGACGAACTTCGTGGGCGGCATTTATTGTCCCCCAAATCATTGCCTCCTCAAGTGATTCGCCAAGCGAAAGAGCCGAAACCAACCCGCTGGCATAAGCGTCACCGGCACCGGTTTTTTCCACTAGCTGCGTCGGAAAAATCCCCGCCTTAAAATTTTTATCCCCGTCGCTTGCATAAGACCCCTCCTCACCGTCGGTTATTACTACATTGGCAGGTCCCAAAAGAAGCATTTTAGAAAGTATATCTCTAGTCTCAACTCGTTCCACAGGATCAACCCCTAAAATTTTTTTGGCTTCATCCATGTTAACGATCAAAGCGTAGCAGCGCTCCAGAACTTTTGGATACCGCTTGACGTCTGCTTTTAGCTGGTAAGTACCCGGCGAATAGACAAGTTTTGCACGGGAGGAATCTACAAAATGGCAAACCTCATCCATAATATTTGAACTTGTGAAACTTTCGGCAACAGAAGTTAGATAAAGCCACGAAGTCTGGCCAAAGTTCGGCAGGTGATACGACCAGTCCTGATGATAAACAAAAATTGTCCTTTCCCCTTGAAAGCTTAAAACTACGGAGAGGTTGGACTTTTTGTCCTTGTGCACTTCGATAAAATCTTCGGCAATTCCCTCCTTATCAAAAGCCTCCTTAATACGCCTGCCCTGGTCATCGTCACCCAGGTTTGTATAAATAGCAACAGAAAGCCCGAGCCGCTTTGCCCCAACAGCTACATTGGCAGCGTTCCCGGCAACCGCATATTCGATTGCTTCAACCGGCACCTTCCCACCATAGGGTAGGCAAATTTTGCAATCTTTCCTGTTTATATTGCATTCAACAGAAGCGTCCAAAATTTTTATAAAAGTGTCAATTGTGGAATCGCCGATTGTAATTAGATCAAAATTGCTCATATCAAATATGACCCCCTTTCGTGTATATGCAGTATCTCATCCAATTTGCTTTCCAGCTCCAAAACAGCCGCGAGTGCCGCATCCGGCGTGTTTACAATTTTGAAAACCGCTCGCTCTTCCGGCCTGATATACATGCCGCGCGTAAAAGCAAAAATAATCTCATGCCAAAAATCACCGTATAAAACCAAAGGCTTATGATGCCCGAAATATAAACGGGCCAATCCCCAGGCCATTCCAAATTCGGAAATAGTGCCTGTACCTCCGTTGAAGATAATATGAATTTGTCCCGTTTCCAGAAGCTTTAAAGTCCGCTCGACATAATTTTTGCAAACAATGAGCTCGTCAACATTATTACTGTCGTCCCTTCCCTCAAAAATTGGAATATCGGAAGGATAGAACGTGATTCCAACTGCATGCCCGCCGACACTTTTTGCTCCAAGTGTCGAGGCTTTCATCACGCCAGGGCCCCCGCCGTTTACAATCGTATATCCTTTTTGTGCGCAGAGCTTGGCAACTTCAAACGCGGCTATAAATGGATCGTCGGCTTCCTTAGCGTCAGCATAGCCAAGAAAAGTGACCTTTTCAATTTTGGGCATTAAAACAATTATCGCCGCATGGAAGCAAGTTTCGCAAGTTTTTCAAAGGCTACGTAAAAATCACGAGCATTGTAAATTGCAGAAGAAGTAACCAAAAAATCGGCTCCCGCTCTGGCAAGTTTTTCCACATTTGTTTCATTAACACCTATATCGATTTCCACAGCCAAACCCTCCGATATCATCTTTGCCTGATGGATTCGCTCGTAAGTATCTTCTCCGAGTTTTTGCCCGGAAAAACCGGGTCTTCCAGTCATAAGCAGCAAAAGATCAATATCATCAAAAAAATCAACTGCTTTTGTGATTTGTGTTTGCGGGTTCAGCGAAAGGCCGATTTGTTTGCCACTTTTTTTGACGGTATAAATAATTTCTTCTATGTCCCCCTCGATTTCAAACGGAAAAATTATTCTGGAAACGAAGTTCAACTTGCCAAGCTCGTCGCAATAGCCGGAAGGTTTAACAACCATCAGCTGAATTTCAAGGGATTTAATAGATGGAACCTTTTTTATTACGTCGACACCGACCGTCTTGCTCTTTGCGAATTTACCGTCCACGACATCAATCTGGATTAAATCGGCAACGTGCTCCGCAAGCCTAAGACGCTTTTGGTAGTCCTCTTCTGAGTCTGTTAATATCCCCGGTACAATTACAGCCATTTTCTGTCAACAATTCAACAATCTAACAATTCAGAGATCATAACTCTCTCCTTGTTGCGGTATCGCAACATCAGCTTTCATTTTATCGCCGATTGCTTTTGATAATGCAAGACTCTCGTCACCTTCTCCGTGCACCAAAAAAATTTTTCCGAGCCCCGCTATTTTGGAAAGCCACAAAACAAGCTGCGGTTGATCGGCGTGGGCACTATAAGATCCGATTTTATGGATTTGCGCGCCTACCTCATATTTTTTGCCGAATATTCTAACTTCACGTTCTCCGTCCACAAGTCTTCTCCCCAAAGTCCCTCGGGCCTGAAAACCGACTATCAAAATGGAATTTTTAGAATCTTCAATATATTTTTGCAAATGAAACAGGATTCTCCCGCCATTCATCATACCGCTTCCGGCAATAATTATTTTTGGTGTAGGTGAGCTATCAATTTCTTTAGACTCGTCAACAGTTGAGGTAATTTGCACGCGGTCAAGCGCAAAAATTGCTCCATTTTTAAACTCTTCTCCGACTTTTCCATTCAAAAACTCCGGATATTTGCCAAAAACTTTCGTTACCTTTTCAGCCAGTGGACTATCCAGATAAAATCTGGGAACTGCACAATTACCGACATGACAATAGTGCTCAATATCATGCAGGAGCTCCTGAGTTCTTTCTATTGCAAAACTCGGAATCATTAAAACTCCGTTTTGGGAAATAGTTAATTCGATAATTTTGTTAAGTTTTGCACCCCGCCTTGAAACGTCTTCATGAACCCTTCCTCCATAAGTACTCTCGCATATAATGAAATCAGCGTCTGCAACAACGTCAGGCGGCAAAAGTAGTTCGCTTGGGTTGTTCCCCAAATCACTCGTATAAGCTAACTTTTTGCCTTCTGCTTCAAGAATGGAAATTGCAGAACCCAAAATATGTCCTGCATTCATAAGGGTTAGCCTGATTCCAGGGGCAATCTCGAGAGATTGGCCGTATGGTAAAGTTTCAAAAAGTTGTATAACTCCTCCCACATCTTCTTCAAGATAAAGCGGGGGATGGTTATCTCTTTTCGATTCTTCACTCATCAACTTTTCGCTGTCCTCAAGGACCAAACGGGTAAGTTCAAGGGTTGGTGCTGTGGAATAAATACGTCCCTGGAATCCTTCACGCAACAACTTTGGAAGCCTGCCCACATGATCAAGATGCGCATGTCCGACCACAATAAAATCAACCGACTTAGGGTCGTATGCAAACGCGGCAAAATTACGCTCTTCGGCAAGTTTGACTCCCTGAAAAAGGCCGCAGTCCAGAAGAATCCTTTTCCCGGCACACTCGACCAGAATGTTAGATCCGGTTACTTCCCGGGCCGCACCAAAAAAAGACACACGCATTCTTTCAGTATTCAGTATTTAGTATTTAGTATCAAGGAACAAATTACAGGTGAGATTAAAAAAAGGGGGTTTTATAGTCCCAAAGCTGCATCAATTCTCGGTCTGTCAAACCCCAGTATCGTTGTCCTTTTGCCATCATCACTATCAATAACCGTAAAAGGAACGCCCATTTGTCCGGAAATTTCCACCATTTTGTCTACTTCATCGGGGTTTTCATCTACCAATATTTCAACATAATTGACGCCCTTTTCTTTAAAGTAGTCTTTTTGCATCTTGCAAAACGGACAAGTCGTAGTTGTATAAACAGTAACTTTAGGCATCAGTAAGGTTTAGTCAATTTTCCTAGAGTTTCAGATCCATCCCACCCGACGCCGGTAATACTCCAAAAGCCGGAAAAATCTTGGGCGCTGTTTGGGAAATCATCTCTAACTGCGTGACAATTTTTACATTCTCCACTTGAGCGAGGACCATTGGGAGGTTCAATAACCCAGTGATGAGCTATTTCATTTATCGGATCGCAAAATTTTTTGGACTTTTCAATCCAATTGACAACTCATTTCCCTGGTTACTAATAGGTGTCATCTCACAAGCTGTGGCAGGAGCTGTCTCTACCATTAGTAAAAATCATACACCGATTTGTGAAAATCTACAATCAAAACTGTCTGGTGCAGACGGGCTCACCAAACGACGTACGATTTTCTGCAAACAAAAGACTCATCAATTAGTAAAGCAAAGTTTGAAGAAAGAAGAAAAAGAGTCGGACAGTAGCTAAGTTCTAAGCAAAATTTCTGCTCATCAGATCAAATAGCTGATCCGGATTTTTTATCAGGTCTACCTCAATCCAGGAATCAAGTTGTCCGCGTGCAACTAGAGTATTTTTTTCGGAAGCGAAAATAAAATCATCCAGCCAGATAAATCTCCTTGTAAAATCAATTGCTTCAGTTTTGTCCACTTGAAAGCTGGTAGGTTTTATAGAGGTAATAAGTTTGAGTGTGTAGGGGTCGAGAAATTGGGACAAATAGCTAACCGTATACTTGCTGTCTCCGCGACACCTCGATGTTAACCAGAAAATCGAATATTTTTTTAAGATATATCCCAGGAATTTGTCCAAATGTAAAGCAGGCATTCCGCCTCTTGTCAAAATAACACCATCAATATCAATGTAAATATTTTTTTGCAAAATTCCCTTTAGTTTTATCCGACAAACGTCAAAGCAGTGCCTCTTTTGTTCGCGCGTCCTGTTCTGCCGATTCTGTGGATATAATCATCGTAGGAAGCAGGCATGTCGTAGTTTATCACATGACTCACGTCCTCGATATCAAGCCCTCTCGAAGCAACGTCGGTAGCCAAAAGTATGCTTATCTGGTTTTTGCGAAACTGGTCTAAAGTTTTTTGCCTGTGATTTTGTCTTTTATTGCCATGAATCACACCCGCTTTGAATCCTCGGCTAGTTAACTCATCGGTAAGCTTTTGAACTCCTCGTTTGGTTCTCCCAAAAATCAGAACCTTGCGAAAATCTTCGCGGATTAACAAATCATGCAGTTTGTCCACTTTTTGTTCTCCGCCTGTGACTTTTACAATTTCCTGGCTGATAGTATCAATTGTGTCACTTTCTTTAACAGAAATCGTAATAGGATTTGTGACGAAAGTTTCTATGATTTCGCGGACTTTTGAAGAAACCGTAGCAGAAAAAAATAGCGATTGTCTGGCCTCTGGCAGAAGCGAAATAAAGTACTTAATATCGCCAATAAAACCAATGTCTACCATACGATCGGTTTCATCTAAAACAACATTTCCAAATCTGGACAAGTCAAGGCACCTTTGATTAATTAGGTCTCTTATTCTTCCGGGCGTTCCGATTACAAAATGCGGATTATCCCGGAGATCTCTTCTTTGCCTGTTCATACTTGTTCCTCCGATGCACAGAGCTGACCGAATGCTAAGTCCTCTGGCAAATTCTAATAGCTGACCGTGTATTTGAAGTGCAAGTTCACGTGTTGGAGCAACAATAAGCACGCTTTCTGATCTGTTCTTAAATATTTTGTTAACAAGAGGAATTAAAAATGCGGCGGTTTTTCCGGTTCCGGTGTTGGCAATGCCGATAATATCCTGACCTGAACACACCAAAGGAATAGTCTGGTCCTGAATCGGTGTAGGCAAAGAGTAACCTTTGTCTGCTATATTTCTCTTTATCTCAGGTGCAATGGGAAAATCTTCAAACCTGTGCGTTGGCACAAATTCAGCTTGTTTGTGAATCAAATGTGCGGAATTTTGGTGTTGGCCGGCAGTAATTGCCCACAATAGATCCTGGTTTGGTTTGGGTGTTTGGAAATTTCTTCGGAAATTACCTCTGGGTCTGAATCTATATCGCATAATAATATTTCTTGTTAGAAGACTGCAAGCTGTGCTTAATTAAGAAGTTATATTTGTGAGTAGTCTTTTATCTCTCTATTCAAAAATGTTTCAAATTAAGCAGATCTTTTCAAAGAAAAGCTATGCTTATTCAAAGAAAAGCTATGCTTATTCAAAGAAAAGCTATGCTTATTCTTCACTCTGCTAATTAAGGAGAACTATACCACAAAATGAGATTTTAAGCAAACTATGGGGTGTCTGGACCACTGTTTTGTAACACCTTATCTTGAAAGTTATGCTCTTTTACGTTCGTATCTGGAGTAATCGGTATTTTCCATTTGATTTTTCGCCAGAGAAGCTCCTCCAGCAACTGCGCCAGCCATTACTGCAAGAAGTCCCACTTCCAATATTATTTTGTCTAAGTTATTACGACCACGGTTTTCTGAATGAGCTAGTATGAAAGCTCTTTGCTGTTCGGGAGAGTCTGCAAACATGTCACTTGCTTGCCTAACAACTCTGTCGCGTTCGGCATTTTTCTCATTATGCCATGCCTCGACCCTGTAGCCACCAACTACAATAGATGACACGCCACCAACGAGTAAAACAGCTGATGCTGCAAAAGAAACCCTCAAAGGGACCGACATTCTCACAATTCTCTCTCTTTCACCAATCATAGTTGTGCATTATACAACAGTAGTAAATTTTATCGTGTGACACCACGGTCACGATCCTGAGCCAGCCGAAGGAAAAACAAATATTTTCTGAGTTTAAGTCATTGTCCTCAGCTTTCGTTGTAGATGATGTAAAATTACTGCCAGTGAGATAGAAATGCCGCCGAAAGTAATTAAACATTTTAAAAAATCAGACCCGATTCTCTTCGAAGTTATAAAAAGGATAGGTGCTATTGACACGCCGACAGGTAGAAAAGGCAAGAATTATTTTCTCGATTTGATAGAATCCATTGTTTCCCAGCAGCTTTCCGGCAAGGCTGCCGACAAAATATTTGAAAGATTCAAAACGCTTTTTTCTGGCAGAAAAATAACCCCGGAAACTGTTCTCAAGCTAAAAGACGAAAAGATACGAAAAACAGGAATTTCGTATTCCAAAGTAAAATACATCAAAGATCTGGCATCAAAGGTAGCGAGTGGGGAACTTCTACTGCAGTCCTTGCCGGAGTTGGAAGATGAAAAAATAGTAACCCAGCTTGTACAAGTCAAAGGAATAGGCAGGTGGACAGCAGAAATGTTTCTAATTTTTACTCTCGGGCGAGAAGACGTTTTCTCGCACGGTGATCTGGGGCTAAATAATGCGATTAAAAAAATATACAAACCCCAAAATCACTCCCGCGATGCTGTCGAAAAAATAGCTTCCAAATGGTCACCTTACAAAAGCTGGGCTTCGCTCATCCTCTGGCGCAGCCTTGACAACAGGTAATTGAAAATTAGCGCCTTTAGATTAACTATTTAATCTTTCGGGCTGTATTTGTAAAATCTGAGGTGATTAAATAAAATACCACCATGGCAGATCGTCTAAAAGGAAAGCCCCAAAGGGTTGAGGACTTAGCAAAAAAAGCTTATAAAGTACACGCATCAGCGGATAGATTAATAGAAAAACACATAAGTCCTGGTCTTGCTCCTTGGGCTAACTTACTTGGCAACTCGTTATTTGGTGAAAGAGATGGGGAGTGGACTGTAGATAGTCTGCTGGAGCAGACGATGGTTGTCCAAAAAGAGGAGGAGAAGGCTATTAGAATTAAATTGGCAAAACAGACCTTACAAGCATTAGACGCCCAGCTTACATTTTTTAGGCATACTGAAAGCCCGTCAATATCTGTTGCACAAAACGCGGCAGAATTAACAACAGCACTGCTACAAAGAATATTAGCTTCTGAAGATGATATTGCGTATGAATATGCATTTGAATCAGAAGCGCTCGAAGAAGCCCATGCAGTAGAGGCGGTTAGACAAATAATAATGAAACCCGCGTTTCCCTTAATCGGTGACGGACTTAAAGATTTTAGACCGCCTCGTAGTAGAGACGATTCTTTTTTAGGCGATTTAGGTTCGCTTTTCAATACATATGAGATTGATCTACAAGATGAAAGAATCGAAGAAGTACGTACTCGCATGAAAAATCCTTCGGATATTGAAGAATATCGGAGAGTACACGATGAATGGATACAGGAAAAAATGAAAAATTATACACCTGAGAAATGGGAAGAATTACTCGGGCAACAATGCCGAATACTTTTCAGACATATCCAAGAAAGTGCCAGAAGGTCTTCAGAAAGTTCACAGCAGACAGTCGGATTCTTAAACAATCTTACTTATCGCGGGAAAAAAATTCCTCAGAAAAGCCTAGAAGAACTTGCGGAATTTGCTGAAGATCAAAAAAAATTCTGCGCTCAAATTGCACAGCTTGAACGGTTTGATGACCTTTTGCCTTGGATTAAAGCGCAATTAGGAGAAAACGCAACGTACATGACGCTTCTCGACCGTCTCTACCCCATAGATCTTGAGCCTGAATCCACTCCTGTTTCTAGTCCCTAAGTTTAGTGTGTGTACCCCCACGGTCATGACCCTGAGCCAGCCGAAGGGTTTTCACTCTTCACTTCGTTCAGAGTAAACAATAGAACCAAGTATTCACTGAACTTAAGTCTTTGTATTCGAGCTTAGGTCAGGTTCAAGACATAAACACTATCTCCCACTCGGAAGTTGAACACACATATTTGCTTTTTTGCCATCTTTGCTACTATAATCCCGCTCGTATGCCAGAGAGAAGCGAAATTGCAGCTAAAGCAGAAATTTCGAAAATATCAACAACCCGGCACATAAAGGGATTTGCATCTGATGGAGAAGTTTATTTGGAACTTTATAATAAACCCATCGGTGAAAATGAAACTGCAGAAAGCTTTTTAAATGAGCATCGTACATTAGCGTGGGCAGAAGTTTATGAGGTTGCGACCGGAGAAATAAAAATAGGGGGTTCTTCCGCACAGTTCAAAACGCAGCCGTATAATGCTATCAAATATTATCCCGATGCCGTGCTTATGAGCGCAGAAGAAGTTAAAGCGGCTGGAGTAAAACTGATGGGTAGGAAAGCAGCGCAGTATGCCGTAGTCCAGGGAAGAGAATATTTCCGTTTTGATCCTAAAACAGACTGCATTGTCCAAAGATCCCCTTGGCAAGGCCCCCTTTAGAGGTCTGGATTACTAATTAGTTGAATTTCTTAGTCGATGGTGAATTCACAAATACGCTTTGGTGGCCCCACGGTCATGACCCTGAGCCAGTCGGAAGGGTTTTCGCAATGTTAACGACCCTGAACTTGTCGAATGAGAACCAAGTGTTTGTGGAATTTAGGTCACTATACTCGAGCTTAGGACAGCCTGCAAAACCAAACTCAAATTATCTCCCAATAGGGAGTTAAACACTTTGTTGAGGTTCTTCGGGCATATCTTCTTTGGTTAATCTTTCTAAAATCTCATCAAAAGGAGCTAGCCTTTCATCTGGTTCTGGTTGAACATCTGGATAATTTTGACTTTCTTGATTTTCGGCATCTGGGACTTCTTCTAAAAGAATACCTGCCAATGGATTTTTTTTGTTTATAAACAGGTTACCTACTCCCATACCTCTGTCTATACCTGTTTCTCCAATTAGTCCTTTGTGAGCTGCGTAAGCCAAAGCGGCGATTGCAAGTTGCTGACTACCTAGAGCAGCTCCAACGGACATCACATCTCCCATTGCTGGCACATTTAAATCTGTTCCATCCCCTCCACATTCTCTTTCGACACGAACTGCCATTTTATCAAGTTCATATGCGGTCTCTTCTGTCCAATATAAATCAGAAATCCTTTTCTTGAAGACAGGAGCTACCTTTACTCCACCATCATTCACGGCATCTTCAATCTGGTCTGACGTAAAACCTTCCTGAATGAGGTCAGCTGTTAAACAAAACTTCTTGTCTATCATATACTCCGCAATCGTTCTGTAATCTCCTTTTTCAGAGATTCCATACATAAAATGTATTGTTGCAGAAGCAATCCTTTCAGGAACCTTATATGGCTGTGGTTGTTTTCCAATCTTGGCTTCTTGTGTCATTGAAACAGAATTTTACTCGTGCCTAGAGAGAATGTCAAAACCAATGGGTAGTTGAACCATTTTAGCTTCAAAAAATAAGGTTGGTTGCAGGTATGAGGCTGAGTGGCCCTACGGGGAGTCGAACCCCGCTTTGGACCTTGAAAGGGTCCCGTCCTAACCGATAGACGATAGGGCCTCACTGCATTCGGCCCTGATTCTCACTTCGTTCAAAATAGGGCCTCATTTCACTCGGACCCATAATTTTTTCGAAATTGACTAAGGGCCAGATCATAACACTTTAAGGCCATAAAATTTTATCATAGCCTTAAATCTAAGTCTATGCGTATAAGGTACGGCTTACTTCTTGAACTTTTCCCAAACGGATTCCAAAATTTCCCTCGCCGTCGTTTGTCCACCAAGTCCGAAGGCCAGTCCGCCGGCAATAGCGATCATCGCTACAATTCCGCCAAATAGTATTCTCAAAAGTTCTTGACCAACACCTAGTTGGTGCAAGACTAAAAACGCCACGAATACCGTGATTGACCATTGCGCGGTTATACCGACTGCATGAGACAAGGTTCTTCCAAGTGAATGGCTGGCGCCTTTTGCAACTCGGTAGGCCAGTTTGGAAAAAACCAATCCGACTATAGCCAGAACTACTGAGACGATCACGTTAGGAACGTAAAATACCACCCTGTTTAAAACGACATTGACAGAATCCAATCTCCATGCCTGGAAAGTCGGAATCAAAAAGACGACGATAATCGCCCATCTGGTAATTTCTGCCAGAACCTCCGACCACTCGATATCTCTCCCTTCAACACTCGTAATTCCGTACTTGGAAAGGAACTTTTCAAGCTGTACCGCCTTCAAAACTCCAATTACCAAACGGTATGCGACAGCACCGAGAACTAAACCAATAACAAGAACGACTAAACCGCCGACCAAAGCCGGGATAAAGTTAACAAAATCCGCAATTGCGTTTATTACAACAGAAGTAACTGCAATAGATAAATCTTCAACACTCATCAATTTTTCACCTCCTTTGCCCTACGAAGCTTTAGCGAAGTAGGGCTTTGCCGTCCAGCTCCGCTTCGTAGTATCTACATCCAGATTAGCGGCAAACGGGTGAAAAAATCAAGTGAAAATGAATTTAGTGGGGGCACTACACTTCGCTCTTCAAGCTTCTTATAGCAGGCAGGGATTGGAATGCCACGGCTCTGAACAGTTTGAAAGGCTATAGCCCTGAGTTATCGAAGGGCCACGGCCCTGAGTTTATCGAGGGGGAACACCTTGTGCAAGCAACTATTGTCGATACATGATGCTTTCAACCAGCTTGCGCTTCCTTAATCTCCAGCGATTTTATGGTATAAGCTGGGGGTTCAAAATCACCATGGTAAACCATTGAAACTCCCATTGTTTGATCTTCTTGCTCAGCCAAGAAATCTAACACTCGAGCTATGTCACCTCTATGAGCCAGATATTTATTAGAATCCCCCTCACGCTCCTTTTTAGAAAGTCCTTCATATTGACTATCAAGATATACTTTTATGTGTGGAGCAATCTGCCCAAAGAAATCTGCAACACTCATATCAAAAATTAAACTGCTCTCGCTTTGTGCTACAGACGACTGTGCAACCTGCAAGCTAATTTCTTCTTTCTCGTCGAAGTCGCTGCTTACACTCAAATAGTAGCCTAATTGGGATAAAACACCCATGCAGACATCCGTTATCTCTTGGGGAGTTAACCAATCCGGCTTTGGAGTAGCATTAGTTAGTATTTCTTTTGCCGCATTACCCACAACCCTCCTTGATAAACCATAATGTATTTGGAAAGTAGACGTGCTGGCTGTTTCCTGTGGTGATGGTTGTGGTTTAGGCAAATCGGGCGAGTGAGTCATTTCACCGTTATTTTATCAAATAATGCGTTCACAGGTACTGGAACACTTTCAGCTTCTCTTCACATAGGTTGATAAATCCGATATAATTTAGAGCCAGCCCTTTAGGTTGCCCAAATGAGGAGAGGGGTTTAGCCCGAGGAGCGTAGCAATGAAAACTAATGCGCTTACGCGCATGGGGGTATATTAACTCTAGCGAGTTAATTACTCCCCTCGCAAGCTAAAGGCTTGCTCGGGGGTATAGCTCAACTGGCAGAGCAATCGCCTT
>MFAZ01000012.1 GCA_001776335.1 Candidatus Curtissbacteria bacterium RIFCSPHIGHO2_01_FULL_41_11
GCTCAACTTTATATCCTGCTTGCCCAATAATTTTTTGGATATTTTCAGGCTCGATCTGCGAAGGATCGGTAATCCCGGAAATCATAATTCCGCCTTTTGTCTTGCCAACAACTAAATTTTCTACCGCAACAGGCTCTTCTTTTTGCTGAACATTATCCGTTTCCTCCCGCGCAGCGGATGCTTGCCTTCTACCCGCAACACTTTCTGCTGCTTCTCTGGTTCTTTTCGAGGACTCATTCGCCTCTTTCGCTTCCTTTCGGAGCTGTTGTAGTCGAGCTTGTCTTTCTTCTTCTACGCGTTTTTTCTTGGAAGTTTCAGAATCTTTAGGTTTAGGCGTTTTGCGACTGGAATCGACATCTTCGTCTCTACCTTTGCCGCTTTCTTTAGGTCCAGTGGGCATAATTTTCTCCCCTCTGTATTTAGGATATAAACTCTCACCATGATTAGCAACAATTTGCTCTGCCATATTGCGGCAAATATAATGCAAAAAGTCGAATCTGGCTTGATATTTACCTAACAAGTACCTTACGGGATATAATTGTTTCCGAAATGCAAAAGCTAATTCTTCTCGACAACTTCCCTAAAGACTTTCGCGAGAAAGATGTGAAACAAATCTTTGGCTACGTCTTAACCGGCAAATTTTGCCAGCTCATCTCAATTCCCGGTGGAGGTAAAGCAACCCTCCTAAAACTGATGGCATCAAACGAAAATTTACGCAAGTTTCACCTGGGACCAAGGCTCACTTCAACCAGAATAATATATTTAGATCTTCACGAACTTCCAAACTTTGAAATATCACAAGTTGAGAAATTCCTGCTTCTATCGATAGACCCGAAGGTTAATGCGGAAACTGAGCCTTTGCTGCTTACAAAACAGCTGAATCGCCTATTTAGTAAGCTAATCGCACAAAATATAAATATTATCTTCTTGCTTGATCATTTTGACGAATTCCAAAACAGCCTGCCGCCTTCCTTCTTCCAAATGTTAAAACGCCTAAGAACTCTAAATAAATACAAATTTGGCGTTGTTTTTGGCACAAGACGGGATCTAAAGGAATTAATAGACCGTGAAGTCCTCACAAATTTCTACGATTTTTTCACCGACAACACACTTTACCTGAAAATCTACGATGAAAAGGCTATAAATGTTATGTTTTCCCAAATTGAACAGGCTTTTTCCCAAAAACTCTCGACAGAACAAAAAGAAGCAATCATCAAACTCACGTCCGGCCACGCAAAACTGACTAAAGTGCTAACAGAAATAACCCTCCGGGAGAAGCAAGCTCCGGATCTCGAAACTCTACCTCAAAAACCACTAATCAAAGAGGCTCTTTTTGAAATCTGGCTTTTTCTAACCGCTAAGGAGCAGAATTTACTGAAATTAATAGCCCAAAAGAAAGCAGTTGAAAAAGACGAAGCATTGGAAAACCTGATTAAATTCGATCTCGTTCAACAATTCAACCCGCTTCGCCCGCAACTTGCGTCGACGCAGGCGCGAAGCGAGACGAGCAATTCAACAATTCAACCCGCTTCGCCCGCGAAGCGAGGCGAGCAATATTCTTTCACTATTCCCCTTTTTGAACAATTTGTACTCGACATAGTACCAAGTATTACCCAAGAGAAAATTTCCTTTAATCAGGAATCTAAGGAAATCCTTAAGGGGACAAGTGTGATATCTGATTTACTTTCCCCTCAGGAATTTCGCCTTTTGAGATTCTTAATTCAAAACGAAGGAAAAATCATCGGCCGGGATGAAATAATAGAAGCCGTCTGGACAGATGTTAAATCGCAGGAGGGTATTAGCGATGAGGCCATCGACCAAATGATTTTCAGGCTGCGCAAAAAAATTGAGGACGAGCCACAGGCGCCGAAGCATATTGTAACCGTAAAAGGCCTCGGAGTGCGCTTCCAACCTTAAGCGAAAACGCTATAATACCAATCCATGAATAAAACCATAGTCGTTGGTGTGACAGGCAGCATTGCCGCATTTAAATCTTTGGAGCTAGTAAGAGAACTGAAAAAAGAAGGCCTGAACGTCGAGGTCGTCATGACCAAAAGTGCGGCCCGAATTATCCCGGCGGAAAAATTTCAAAAAGCATCGGGTAAAAAAGTCTACCTGGAGCTTTTCGAAAAAGATTTTAACTATCAAAATGTTCTAAAGAAGCGTGAGGTCGAACACATCGAACTTGCAAAAAAGGCAGACGTTGTGGTTATCGCACCGGCAACTGCCGACATTATCGCCAAAATCGCAAACGGTATCGCAGACGATTGCTTAACAACTACAATTTTGGCAACCACTGCCCCCGTCATTATTTGTCCTGCCATGAACACTAATATGTGGAACAATCCGCTCACTTGCGAAAATATTTCTAAACTTAAAAAACTCGGATTTTTGATCATAGAGCCGACTTCCGGAATGTTAGCCTGTGGCGACGTGGGCAAGGGGAAGTTAATGGAGATTTCTCAAATTAAAAAAGAAGTCTTAACAGAACTTAGATACACCCAAAATCTCAAAGGTAAAAGGATAATTGTCACATCCGGTGCAACCTCGGAAAAAATAGACGCCGTCCGTTATATAACTAATCGCAGCTCGGGCAAAATGGGCATAGCAATAGCCGAGGAATGCAAAAGACAAGGAGCGGATATTTTACTTCTGAGATCCAAAAATTCAAAACAGCCTCGCTATCTTATAAAAGAACAGCTATTCTCATCCACAAACGATCTCTTAAATCTGGTTCGAACAAACGTTAAAAATTATGATTATTTTTATCACGCGGCTGCAGTATCGGATTTTTCCGTTAAAAATCCCAAAATAGGTAAACTTTCAAGTACCAGCAGACAAAAAATAGAATTAGAACCTCAAATAAAAATCATTGACGAGATTAAAAAATTCAATCCCAAAATACATTTAATTGGCTTCAAAACTATCTTTGATTATCCCCGAAAAGACCAGGAAGAAGCTGGACGGCAAAAACTGCTGCAATCAAAAGCGGACGCCATAATAGTTAACGACATCAGCAAAAATGGGCAAGGCTTCGAATCAGACTTTAATGAAGTTTTAATTGTTAGCCCTAAAAATACTCTGAGGCTTCCGCTTGCAACTAAAACAGATCTCGCCAGAAAAATTGTCGCTCTCCTAAATTAATTGTGAAAAGCTAGGGCTATTAGATGCTGTTTGATCTACTTTCCGACCCTTGTTTCACATGTTATTGTGAATGCGATGCATTCTGAACTAAATTTTTAAATAATAAAATGGAGCAACATCCTGTCCCCCAGCATATAGCTTCTTTTGAATTTAAACTCTTCTGGAATCTCACCGTCCGCCAATTTGTAACCTTGGCTATTCCGATGTCCCTGGCAGCTGCTATATTTTTTTCCTCTCTGCCAAGCTTACTCCGCTATCCATTTTCGGGTGTTATTGCTCTTTTTGCCTTCTTTGCAGCTCTTGTCCCGATAAATGGCCGCCCGCTTGATAAATGGCTCGTTTCTTTTATAAAAGCCGTTACTTCTCCAACCCAAAGGCTCTGGGTTAAAGAACCAAAAATTCCTGAATTTTTAAACATTGTAATATCACCTTCTCCGCAAGAAGAAAAAGTTCCGGAAACTATTACTTCTCAGGGTCGTGAAAGACTTAGAGCCTACCTCAGATCGCTTCCAAAGGGGACTTATACTCCGTTTGACGTTAAGGAACAAATTGCAGTCGAAAGACTGGGGCTCCAACCTGGTCAATTAGCTCCAGGCGGATTCTCAACACAAGGTACTCTTCCGCCTCCAATTATCTGGCCGACTACAACAGGAGCCGGCAGATACGTTTACACTGGTCCCTCTGTACCCCAAGTTTCCGCCGCTCCCGGGCTTTCAATGTCTCAAATGCCCGCAGGATCTACCACCCCTAGGCTTCAATTAGACGAACAGTACGAAGGCTCCATGGAAGAAGCCCTTCCTCCGACTGCACCGACCAGAACTGCAGCTGCTCCAAAAATCACTCTCCATGCCAAACCATACGCCTTGCCCGGCCTGGAAAAAAAGCTTCAGAAAAAAACCAAAGCTGAGCATATCGAACTTGCCCCGACTGCACCCCTTGTAAAAGCCCAGATTGCTTCAGAAACCAATCCGGCAGTAGAAAATGTAATCTCAATAAGAACGCCGGACAGAAAAATTAAGCTAATCCATGGCGTCGGCCAAACCAGAGTAAGAAAGCTCCATTTTGCACCTCCGGAAGGATTCGATCTTTCAAAGATGCCAATTCGCGGCGAAAAAAGATTCGAGATTTCCCAGGAGCTGAAAAGCCGTTTTACGGTTGATAATGACTTATTCGAAGAAAAACAGGCTCCTGCTCCACCTGTTGTTCTGCCAACGGCACCCCAGACCGTCTCCTATACCCCGGAAAATCCTGAATTCAAACAATCTTCACAAGCACCCATGCCAGATAAAATTCACTTCATCCCAAAAAATAAAGTGGTTCAACCTACTACCGGTGTAACCCTTAAAAAAGATGAGGCTGAGAACCTTGAAGCCAAAATCTCAGTCGGTGGAGAAAAAACACCCCACATCCCCTTATCCGGGACAACCGGCAGAGCCCAAATCGTCCCCCTAACAAATACCCCTAACGTTATTTCCGGTATTGTTACCGATCAGGAAGGTAATCCGGTAGAAAGCGCCATTCTTATCATAAAAGATTCCACTGGAATTCCTGTAAGAGCGCTTAAAACAAACAAGCTGGGACAATTTCTTTCGGCAACGCCCCTAAACGATGGCCCATATTCCATCGAAGTCGAATCTGATGAGAAAAATTTTGATGCCATGTCTTTAATGCTGGCAGGAAAAATTATTGATCCTTTGCAAATAAAATCAAAAAACTAAATGTCAAAAAAACAGGTTAAGGCAAAAGCATCAACTCAAGAGCATTTGGATATAGACGACATAGTAGACGACCTTGTGCTTCTTAAAACCGGTTGGGTTGCATGTGTTATGTCCACAACCGCAGTTAATTTTGACCTGCTTTCAGAAGCCGAACAAGATGCCACTATCTACGCTTTCGGTGCTTTCTTGAATTCGCTTTCCTTCCCTTTGGAAATTCTTATCCGCTCTAAGAAGGCAGACATAACCTCCTATTTCCAAAGTTTGGAAGAAGCCGAGGTTGCTCAGCCGAATCCGGATATCAAAAGACAAATTCAAAAGTACAAGGACTTTATCCAATCAACAGTTCAGCAAAAAACAGTTCTTGATAAAAAATTCTATTTTATAATAAATTTCTCTCCTGTTGAGCTTGGTTTAAAAGGCGGGCTTTCTGGTAAAAAGGCAGGTGCCGGGAGTAAATCTCAATTATTAACGGACGCCAAAACTGCCCTTGCGCCAAAACGAGACCACATCATAAAACAAACCTCAAGACTCGGCTTAACTACCAAACAACTTACAACTCAGGAGTTAATCGAGTTGTTTTATGATATCTACAATCCCGCCCCCACCGGAACCCAAAGAGTTCTTTTAGACACTGACGCCTACACCACGCCCTTGGTCGAGCCAGCAGTCGAGGTCCCAATTCCCGCCCCTGTCCAAATACCTCAACAACCTGCTCCGCCACCTTCACCCCTAATTAATCCAGTCCAAGAAGCAACCGCACCCGTCTCAGGGTTAGACCTAAGACAAAAAATTTCCCCTATACAAGAACCTTCGGCACCGGAACTTCGTCCTGTAGACCCGAGGCCTCAAGTTGCACCCCCGCCTAACCTTGCACCCCATCAGGCCCGCCCGCCAACGACTGCAGCCGTAGGCTCTGTCGGGCAGGCAGAAGCATTAAAAAATTTACAAGCGGCAACTTCTCAAGCTGCCCAGTTTACCCAGCCTGCAGGCGGGCAGGCCAACAGACCAACACCAAACCCAACAATAAATCAAAACCCAAATGTCAAAACTGAAAACTATAACTAAAAAATTAATAATAATTAAAATAAAAGCTAACAAAGTTAGCTTCCATAACTTTGAACTTTTAACTTTGAACTTTTAACTTTTTGTATGAGTATCTTTAACCCTTTTTCCAAACCACAGCCGAAACAAACCCCATTAACTGCCAAAGAACAGCAATGGGCACAGACGCTGTCTGCTGGCACGGTTTCCGTCAAAGACATAATCGCCCCGCCGGCAATTGAAGTCGACTTTGATTTTCTCAAGGTAGGATCCACCTATTACCGCACATTGTTTGTTGTAGGTTATCCAAGATATGTTCAGGCAAATTGGCTTGCACCTTTAATTAACTTTGAACACACTCTGGAAATATCCATGTACACCTATCCTGTCGAGGCAAAAGGCGTTTTAGATGATCTCAGAAGAAAAATCACCGAAATGGAAGCAACCATCGCCACAGATATTCAACATGGTCGTCTCATCGACCCTGCGGTCCAAGCAGCTCTCGAGGATGCCCATATGCTTCAGGAAGAACTCGTCAAAGGTGCAGAACGATTCTTCCAGTTTGCCCTTTATGTCACAATCCCTGCAGATTCCATTGAAGAGTTGAATACAATCACCAAACAAGTTGAGTCTACGCTTGGCTCACTTCTGCTGGTCCCTAAACACGCCACACTTCAACAGGAAGACGCTTTCAAAACCACCTTGCCTCAAGGCACAGACCATATTTATATCACCCGCAACATGGACACAACATCTCTGGCTACCACTTTCCCATTCATCTCCTCGTCTCTAACCTCAAACACAGGCGTTATGTACGGCATAAACGAACACAACGGTTCATTGGTTATTTTCGATAGGTTTAGCCAGGAAAATGCCAATTCCGTGATTTTTGCCAAATCCGGAGCCGGAAAATCCTATCTGGTAAAACTCGAAGCCCTTAGGTCTCTCATGTTTGGAACAGAAGTAATTGTTATCGACCCCGAAGAAGAATACAAAAATCTTTGCGAAGCAATTGGCGGGGAGTATATTTCCTTTAGCTTCAGTTCTCCGGCCAAAATCAACCCGTTTGATCTTTCTGGAATCTACGAAGAAGGTGAAAATGAACTCGGTCTTAAAATTCTTTCTCTCCATGGCCTGTTGAAAGTCATTATGGGAGAACTCACTCCCGCAGAAGATGCCATTTTAGACAGAGCCCTTGTTGCAACTTACAAAGCAAAGGGTATAACACCCGATCCGGCAACTCAACAGAATGAACCGCCTCTTATGGAAGACCTGTACAAGGCTCTTCTGGGAATGGAAGACCCCGGCGCCAAAGGCCTTGCCGACAGGCTTGAACGCTTCGTCAAAGGTTCACTTTTGGGAATTTTTAATCAGCAAAGCAATATCGATATCAAAAACACTTTTACTGTTTTTTCAATTAAAGATCTTGAAGACGAACTTCGACCAATCGCCATGTTTCTGATTCTCGACTTTATTTGGACCAGAGTTAAAAACGACATCAGAAAACGTTTGCTCGTGGTGGACGAGGCTTGGTACATGCTTCAGTATCCTGACAGCGCAACGTTCATGTACAGTATCGCCAAACGCGCCAGAAAATATTATCTGGGACTAACTACAATTACCCAAGACGTCGAAGACTTTTTAAATACGGATTACGGCAAAGCAATTGTTACCAACTCCTCCATCCAGATTCTTTTAAAACAATCTCCGGCAGCCATCGATCAAGTAGCCGATGTCTTCTATCTCTCCGAAGGAGAAAAACACTTGCTTTTGGCAGCAGACATAGGAGAAGGCATATTTTTTGCTGGCCCCAATCATGTTGCAATTCGTGTAATAGCTTCACAGGACGAACACTATTTGGTTACCACAAATCCTGAAGAAGTTATGGAAATGCAGAAAAAAGCCGAAGAAACCGAACAGCAGTTCCAACAGCAGCCTGCCTCGCCGACTGGCGGGCCTGCCTCGCCGACTGGCGGGCCTCCCCAAAATCCGCAAACTCAATAGCCTGCCTCGCCGACTGGCGGGCCTGCCTCGTGCTAATATGGAAGTAAGCCTGTAAATTCTGGCCAATTGGGTCATGCCTGCTGCCACTGCCGAAAATTTAGAACCCATAAATCCAACAAAACTCGCAGACGCCATTCGCTGGTCGATAGAATATTTGCTTGACCCAAAGCGTGGAGGCGGTAAATCGCTGCCTTCAGATAAAGAACTCAAACTCCGCTACCAAAATCCTCAGATAACCCAAAAGCTTATTAATTTCGAGGTGCTGAACCGCTTCTCTGTAAATTCGATAGAAAAAATTCAGGATCTTGAACAACAAAAGATACAAGAAGTGTTGGGGAAAACTGGGCAAGAGCAAGAGCAAAATCAGTCAACTATAAATCAAGCCGCAGTTCCCAAAACCCAGGCAAAAATAATTCAGTTCCCCTCATCAAAAAGAGTATCAGCGCTTGGTGTTTTGGCTGAAATCGATACTGTTTTGGAAAATCACAAAAATTCCATAAGCCCCAAACTTACCGCCGATTTATCACCAAAGATCAAGGAACTCCTGCCAAAGTTAGGCATCAAAAACTTAAGCGAAGAACAACTTAATAAAATAGCTCAGGAAGTCGCTGTTGAAACATCGCGTCAAACATTAGAAGACGCCCATAAAATTCAAAACGTATCGCAAATAAATGACCTGGTCGCAGACAGTCTAACCCAGACACTTATCACCCATCCGGAAATCGCGGGGAAAATCAAAGACGAGCCTACAAAAGTTTTCCAAAAAATTTGGGGTCAAACCAAGGAAATCTCAACAAGCAACCAAAATGACCTGGAAAAAGCGGCAGCCCTTGCAAATCTAGACGAAATTGCCGAACTTCAAAAACCCGATCAAGCAGTCGAGGAAGCACTTACAACAAGTGCCAGAGACACAGTAGAATCGCAAGAACCCTTGGGTGGATCACAACTTCAGGAAAATATAAAAGGCAACTTTAAAAGCTATTTATCAGATTACGTAAAAGAAGTGGATACTCAACTATCAAAATTACCAAAAGGCGAAGTCCCAAGTCTTGAAGAGCTTCAAAAATTAAAAGATGCAGCGCATACCAACGCGCAAGAAACACAAGGCGGCAAACAAAGTGGCACCAAGATAGACTACAAAAATGCTGCGGATACTCTGGCAAACTCACTAAACCTGGCACAAATTCAACCAAAAAGTGCGCCAAACCTACCAGTAGTTATAGAAACAATTGTCAATAATCCCACATACGGCAAAAAGCTGTACCTCGCCGCCCTTGGCCACGACGAACAAACTCTTGCCAAAAGCCTGAAGGAAAAATCCGAAATAATCGAAAGGCTTAAAAGCAAAAAGTCGCTGACTTTAAAAGAGGCCAAACAACTGTCCGAAGCGAAGCTTTACTGGGCAAAATACGCTCAAGCCCAAGCATTAAAAGTAAAAAATCCCAAACAATACCAGGCGCTTCTTAGTATTCTCTCCAAAATGGGTGATGGACGAGCTGAACTTGTCTCCCAATCAGTCTGGCAATCGGAGCGTTTCCTCCAGGCGAAAATGCCCAAAATTTTTGCCTACAACGAACGACTCACCGCTGGAGCTGCCTTTGGGAAACTCGGTTTCAATATCGGTGGCATGGGCATCGGATCTATATTCTCAAATATCAAAGGCCAGATAAGCGCTGCCTCAATGCTCGGCATGGGCATGGCTTCGACCAAATCAATAAATAAGATCCGGAATCAAATCACTGCAGCAATCGGTGCGCCAATCGCAGGTCTTATGCTCTATCTTATGAGTCTTGGCCAAGCTGCAGTCACCGGCGCCATTATCGGCATGGGCACAGGTGCTTTAGCAGGGGCCGTCATCCCTGTCGCCTTTTTAGGTCCTGCCGGCGTCCTTCTTTGGCCGGTCACAGTTCCTCTTGGCATTGTTATGGGTGGCGCAGCCGGCGCACTAATCGGACTGGGTATAGCATCCGGCAGTGCCACTATGATTTCGATGGGCGCAGCCGGCGCAACCGGCGCTTTAATAGGCGGCTACATTGGATTTGGGGTTGGAGCAGGAATTGGAACATTTTTGGCCGGCGTATGTATTACATTTACCGCAGGACTATGTGCACCATTCGCACCATTTATTGTCATCGGATCAACAGCAATAGGCACTGCAATTGGCGCTGCCATCGGGTTTGTCGTTGGCCTTGCAACCGGCTATTTGATCGGCAAATTCTTGATAACTCCATTAATGTCCGGCGTCAAAAGCGCTCTTGGCGGAATCGGTGCCGGGGCCGGGGCAGGGTTAGGCCTTCTCAACTCCCTCTATGGGCTGGCGACTGGCCTTCTCCATACCGGTATAGGCGCTATAAGTTCAATAGGAGGTGGTCTGCTTAGCGGACTGTCCGGTGGTCTAAGCATGATTGTTAATGGTCTTGGTTTTGGTGGTGCTGCAACAGCAAGCGCTGCCGCAATACCCGTCCTTTCCACATTTGGCGTTGTTGGAGTAACGGGAGCTATGACCGCAGTCATCGTCCCCGCAGCCATCTTCGCCACAATTGCCGGCGATGAAATCACCCCTATTATTACACCTGGCCAAAATCAATATTTTTCCCTCACCAAATCCGCTGTCCCGGACAAAATTCCAAACTCAGCGCTTCCCTCACAGATAGATTACACGATAACACTAGAAGCCAAAGTCAATCTGGAAAATATTCAAATCACAGACGTGCTCAAGGTTCAAAAGCAAAGCACTAGTTTTGAGCTGTCACCCGACCCGTGCACCGGCACCTTACCGCAAACCCTGCAAGCCGGAGACCCGCCGTGGACCTGCAATTTCTCAGTTACAGTAGACATAAATTTCGAAGACTCTTTGGTGGCCAATACTGTAACTGTAAAAGCAACACCTGAAGGCCAGGCGGAATTCACGGACCACTCAACCGCGACAACGATTATAGGAAATCCCCCCACAATCTGCGCGATATTAAATATTGAAGGTCCATGGTCACAGGAAGAAAAAGACAACATAAACTCCATTTGCCAAGTCCTCGATCAGTCTCCTCAATATGTTTCTCTGTTGCAAAGAGCTGGCACAATTACACTCCAACGTGTTCCAGGTGGAACCTTGGGAGAAGGGGTCTGTGGCACAGTCAATGGAGGCAACATCGTAAGAATTTCATGTTCCATGACACCCATAAGCTTCGCAAAATACGTAATTATCCATGAATTAGGGCACGTCTTGGGGAATTACAATGGCGCGCTTTTTAATGATTTTATATCGACCTATAACCAAGAAGGCCTTGTGCCAACCTATCCTTTTGATGTAGAGAGTGCCGATGAATCTTTCGCGGAAATGACAACAGAATATGTAGTCTCTAAAGAATACAATCACCCTCCAAGATCATGGTCGGGATACCCGGGAGGCCCATGGATCAACCCCGGGCCAGGGTGGACAACATTCCAACAAGATAGACCTGCTCACTATGATTTTGCTAAATCCAAAGTATTTGGCGGCAAGGAATACTGATGGCAGAATTCAATCTCATCCGGATTTCAAAACTTATTAAATCAGAACTGCTTCTAATAATTTTAGGAGTTCTCTCAATTACAATTTTTTCTATAGCTGTCATAAGCTTCACAAAAAGAGGAAAGGCACCGCCACCCGCACAAACACCTTGGAACGAAAATATTTATGCAGGCCAAACAACTAAGCAGGAACTTGAAACGAAGCTGGGTACCCCCGAAAAGATTGAAGCAATTGATGAAGGGGTCGCTTATTTTTACCCCACGGAAGACAGGTACAGACCGGACAAAATAGAAATCAGTGGGGATACTGTTTCTATAATCAAAGAACAGGTTCTCGAGTCAGAAAAAGGGGGCTTGAATAATTATTTACAAAAATATGGTACACCACAGGCAAAGTTATATGGCCCATTCGGAACAATTGCGCCTGGGCATTTCTGGGGGAATAACGGAATTATTGTATTTGGGAATGAACATGACGGTACTATAGTAGAAATTTGGTATTTTGCACCGACCAATTTAGAAAATTTTCTTGCGCAAAACACCAAACTGAAGACGGAAGAACCTCGAGGTTTTTAAAAACTCCTAAACCTCAAACTTCTCACAATCTTCTTCCCCAACGTCTCATTAATGTCTCGCATCAGCCCACCAGCGCGCATCTGAAGTTCGCTTGACATCAAACCGGGAGACTTAACCGTCAACACCCCTTTTTTAAAAGACGTAGGTCTTGCCGTTTTTAAAACACTCTCCGGTAAATCACCGCAAACTTTTTTTAGCGAATCAAAAAAAGCGCGTCGTACATGAAGAGCGACAATTGCATCTGGGGTCTTGGATCGTTTTGGTAGTGTCTTGATAAGATCACCGACTTGGGTAAACACAGCATTAGTTTACTAGTTGCTAGTGGCTAGTTGCTAGTGGCTAGTGGCTAACTTTGCAGTCGGACCGGCATGACAATATGAAAGTAATCTCCTTCGTCAGGAATTGTAATTCGCCCGGGGTTCAAGCTTTCAATCATTTCGAAAAAAATATCATCGCTTTCGATAGATGATAAAACCTCGAGAAGATAACGAAAGTTGAAGGCAATTTCTCCTCCATTCCCGGTAAGTTCGATTTCCGAAGAGGCTTCATCCGACCCCACCTGATTGTTATTTGCAGAAACTGTCAAAATCCCTTTCGCCCCACCTTCAAGTTTTAGCTTAATAATGTTCCCTGAATCGCGGGCAAAAATAGACGCTACTCTTACCAGCCTTATCAGTTCTTCTCTAGAAATTTTGGCTTTTGAAGAAAAGCTCGTAGGGATAATTTTCTGCCAAGGGGGGAATTCACCCTCAATAAGTCTCGAGGTAAACTCCACATTGCCTATCCCAAAATTTACCTGATTCAAAGCATCCGCCACAGTAACCAGGACAGGCTTGCCGCTTGCTTCTTCCCCAGCTTCACTGATTATTTTGAAAACCTCAAACAACGTTCTGGCGGGTGTTATTATCTTACCCACAAAATCACCCTCTGCCGAAAACTGCTGGAAGCTTAACCTGTAACCATCGGTCGCTACCATTGAAAAGCTCTTTTTGGAAAACTCACACAGAACGCCCACAAGAGCCGGCCTCCCCTCGTCTTGTGAAGCCGAAAATGCCACCCTTAATATTGCTTTTGAAAACTCAAGTGCATCCAAAACCAGAGTTTTCCCTTTGTCTATTTTTGGTATCGCTGGGAAATCTTCAATAGGCATTGTCGCAAATCTCGCGCTAAATCTTTTGGAAGAAACCTTGACCTCCTCACCCAGTTTTTCAACAATCATCTCCCCTGGGGGTACCTGAGCGACAAATTCGGAAATTGGCCTCCCAGGGACCGTTGTTTTGCCTTCAACTTCAACATTGCATTCGGTATTTACCCGCGTAGCAGTTTCCAAATCCGTCGAAAGAACCTCTATTTTCCCCTTGGAGGCAGAAATTAAAATGTTTGTGAGGATGGGCAGGTTTGCTTTTGTTTGAAGTGATTTATTTACGGAAACAAGCAGTTTGGAAAATTCTTCCTGGGAAATTTTAAATTTCATTTTTTCTTTGAGGATTCTTGTTGGGGCAGAAACATCGCCATTATATAGATTTTCCACAAATTTTTAAACACCCAATCTCAAACTAAAGTTATATCAAAAATAGTAATATTCTTAGTATTCTTGTTTATATCTTAAAAACCAAGAGCCGCACCTGCCTGGAATTATGTCGAAAAAATTGTGGAAAACCTTCCACTTGTTGTTGATAAGTATGAAATTTTTGTGGGGGAACACAATGTTTTTGTAGAAAAGCTTTATGAGAAATATTATTGTTGGAAAATTGCCCTTATTCTCGAAATTTCGTCCCGTTGGCTTTGGTCAACAGCAACTAACCCCTCTACCTTCTCTACACCATAAAGAACAGTGGAGTGATCTCGACCGCCGGTAATGTCGCCTACTCCCTCTAGGGGAAGACCCAAATCTTTTCTAAGTAAATACATTAAAACTTGCCTGGCTCGAACAAAAGAGGCCTTTCTCTTTGGTCCGCACAAATCACCACTACTCAACCTAAAATGCCTAGACACTGCCTCAATAACCTTTCCTGGAGTTGGTTTTGGCTTGTTATCTCGCAAATTATTTTCAACAGAGCGCTTGACTTGCTCTAGAGTCAAAAGGCCAGATGACAACCTCAAAAGAGCAAGAACCTGAACCAAAGTTCCTTCAAGCTCTCTTGCGCCGCTTCCGCAAACATTCGCAATATAATCAATGATCTCGTTTGATAAAGCAACTCCCTTCTCCTTACACCTTGCTTTAAGAATTGCTGCTCGAAGCTCCACATCCGGAAGCTGTATATCAACTGTCATCCCACCCATCAGCCTACTTGCCAGCCTGTCTTGTAATTTCCCAAGATCTTTAGGGTGCCTGTCTGCTGCAACTATTATTTGTCGCCCGGACATGTAAAGCTCATTGAAAGTGTAAAAAAATTCGTCTTGGGTACTTTCCTTGCCGGCGAAAAACTGTATGTCGTCAACCAGTAAAACATCCACGCCGCGGTATTTCTGCCTAAAAGCAGCTGTAGTGCGGCTGTTTAATGACTCGATATAGTCGTTAGTAAATTTCTCAGCGCTGGCATAAAGCACTTTGGCATCAATAGATTTGTTCAATATCTCATTTGCAACCGCTTGCATTAAATGAGTTTTACCAACGCCAGTTGGCCCCCAGACAAAAAGAGGGTTATACGCGTGACCAGGATTTTGAGCAGTCTGAGAGAAGGCAAGATAAGCAAGGTTATTTGAAGGACCGGTCACAAAACGCTCAAAATTGTGAGCCGGATTAATACTTTCGTTTTTCCTAACGGTACCAAAGTACACTGGCGCTTCCCCAGAAAAAAGCGGTGTAGTAAAAGCCGGTTTATCAGTTTCCTCTTTCGAAACAATAAAAACTACCTCCCCAGAAAAACCGTTTTTTTCTGCAACCGTATTTATTTGCAATCGATACCTCGTTTCAAGCTGTTCTTTAATGAAATTATTTTTAACGCCAATGATCAAAATATCCCGCTCGTCTGATTTTTTAAGATCCAAAACTCGTGAACCGCCAAACCACGTTCTGTAAGTTGACGGAGAAATTTGTGCTTTAAGGCCACTTAATATTTTGGCCCAAACTTTTTGACCACAGTTCATGTTATTCAAATAGTTTTTGAAATAGTGCTCTATGCAGGCTTATCGGTGTTTGTAGATCTGGGCTGAAGAAGATCTAAATTTTTTTAGAGCACTAATTATAATTGCAAAACTTTTCCACAGATGTCAACACCCAAAATTTTTTGTGGAAAACACCTCGCAAGGTACTTGATATATCGAAATAATTCTAGTAACCTTAACCCATGCCAAAGCGAACTTATCAACCAAAAAAAAGGAAAAGGGCAAAGACTCACGGGTTCAAAAGGAGAATGAGAACGACAGACGGACGCAAAGTTTTGAAGAGAAGGAGAGCAAAAGGCAAAAAAAGGCTCTCTGTCTGATAATGTTTCCAAGATCCAGTAAAAACTTTCTTATAAAGTTTCCCAAGTCAAAAACCCGAAATGTTACGATTGTAGTCAAAAAAGCTATTGCCAAGAATGCGGTTGATAGAAACAGGATTAAAAGAATAACAAGAGAGGCTTTGAAAAAAATTGGAGACTTAGAAACAGGTATTGTTTTAATTCCAAAAAATAACATCGCCAAACTTAAAACTCAAGAAGTTTATGAAGAGCTCAGAAAAATAATTAAGAAATGACACAAAAAATTGCCAAAAAACTTTTTCGACTTTACCACCTTGTATTTGCCTCCACCAATGCAAATTGCCGGTTTCATCCTACATGTTCAAAATATGCGCTTGATGCAATCGAAAAATATGGAGTCGCAAAAGGAACTTATTTGGCTGCCGTAAGAATTTTAAATTGTCATCCTTTTACAAAAAGGCCAATTTACGATCCAGCATGAACCCCTTTGATATTTTCCTAACAACGCCGATTTTAAATCTTCTAATAGCAATCTATAAAATTTTGGCGTCCGCAAATATCCCGGGCACTCTTGGTTTGTCAATAATAATTCTAACAGCCATTATCCGCTTTGCTCTTTGGCCGCTGACGTCGAGCCAGCTTAAAAGTACACAGAAAATGGCCGCTCTAAAACCTCACCTGGATAGAATAAAGACCGAGCACGGTCACGACAAGGTCCGCCATCAGGAAGAAGTCACAAAGCTCTATAAAGAACATGGAGTTAATCCCCTGGCTGGTTGTCTACCTCTCCTTTTGCAACTGCCGGTATTCTTTGCGTTATACAACGTGCTAAACAAAGTTGTAACTGCAAACGGAGACGATTTTGTTAAAACCATCAATAGCCAGCTATATTCCCCAGTTCTTCATTTAGACAAAGCACCCAGTACCTCATTCCTCACTTATGGTCTCCACAATAAGCCCAGCGAATGGCAGCAAGTTGGCATGCTAATACTTTTAGTTCCGCTTTTAACTGGAGCATTTCAGTTTATCCAGTCAAAAATGATTGTTGCACCAGCACCCAAAACAGCAGTTAAAAAAGCGGATGGCAAAGAAGGTATGGAAGATACAATGGCTCAAGTTTCTTCCCAAATGACATTCCTGATGCCGGCAATGATCGCTTTTTTCTCTTACGGTTTCCCGCTCGGCCTTTCTCTTTACTGGAATACGTTTACCATAATTGGTATCATCCAGCAGTATGTAATTTCTGGTGCAGGCGCCCTCAACCAGTACCTGCCCAAAAAGTGGCAGAAATAACTCTAAAAAAAATTATGGCAACTAAGGCAGCAGCAAAACCAAAACACTCCCCCATCACCCCGAGCCCTTCAGGGAGAACCCTTAGGGTGAACCCAAAGGTCATCGACCCTGAGGCTCAGACCCGAAAGGGCGAAGGACCTAAGCCCTTTCTGGACGAAAATTTCGTAGCAGAACAGGTAAGGCAAATCATAGAAAAACTTGGCGTCTCGGCAACCGCCGAAGTCTCCCGAATGGACAAAACATTCACCGTCGATATTTCCTCTAGCGACTCGTCTCTTCTAATTGGTAAATACGGCGTAAATCTAGACAGTCTTCAGTTTATTCTCGCAGTTAGAATTAAGACCCTAACCGGCGAAGAAGATTTCGAAATTTTTGTCGATATAGACGGCTGGCGCAGACAAAAAGAAGACAAACTAAAAAATATGGCCCTTTCAGTTGCAGATGAGGTGGCCAAAAGCGGCAAGCCAGAATCCCTCTTTAATTTGAAAGCTTCGGAAAGAAGAGTCATCCACACAGTCTTAACAGATCATCCCAAGGTCCAGACAATCTCGGAAGGCGAAGGTCTGGACAGATATCTTGTAATTAAACCAAAGTAAAATTGACCTAATTATTCTAATTAACCTAATTGACCTAAATAAATTCTAATTCATAAATTTTTAAATTTCGACATTAGGATTTGAAAAATTATTTAGAAATTAGAAATTAGCAATTAGAAATTTATTCTGCACCTACTTAATGTCCAAATCAGATCTCCTTTTCCTGGTATCTGTTGCCAGTATCCCCATTCAACTAAACAAATTTTTCTTCCCTGACTATTCTTTTGTATTTGGTCTGCCTGTAGACTACAGGGGCATTTCGATCTATCTATCCCATATTGCAATTGTTCTCTATCTGGTTGCATTCGTTCTGGAAAATCTTAAAAATCATAAAAAAATCTTCCAACGCTTCAAGCTATTCGCTCTGGTACTTTTTTTATTTAATTCATATTTATTCATCTCTTCTGCAATTTTCTCTGTTTCCAATGTCGCCTCGCTTATTTACAACATCAAGATTTTAACTCTAAGCCTTTTTTCATATGCTGCAGCAATAACCTTGTCTAAAAAACCAATAACCAAACCACTAATAACAGTTATCAAGCTTTCCGTTTTCTGGGAATCGGCCCTGGTAGTCGCTCAGTTTCTGCTTCAGCGATCATTAAACCTTTGGCTTATAGGTGAGAGAAGTTTCGATGTCTCCACACCGGGCATCGCCCACAGTCAGCTTTTCGGAAGTCAAATTCTTCGCCCATACGGTACATTTCCCCATCCAAATGTTCTGGCCGCCTATCTCGTCATCTCTTTGATAATTTTAGGGAGTGATGCAAGAAGACAATTTTTGGCGACCGCTGCCCTCATTCTCACATTTTCCAGAAGTGCCTATCTTGTTGCAGCTTCGGCAATTTTGGCTTCGACCAGAAAAGTCCAATATCTGGCCGTGGAACTGGCTCTGGCAGCCGCCGCCGCTTTGTTTCTAACCAAACAGCTTCTCACATCCCAGCTCTCGTCAGTCGCCGAACGCCTTCTTTTAATTCAGTCGGCCCTAGATATTTCTCTCAAAAATCCTCTGTTTGGAGTTGGCAGCAATAATTTTATTCTTGAGCTTTCAAAACTTGATCTAACATCGCTTTCGCAAACCCGCCTCCTTCAGCCTGTCCATAATGTTTTTCTCCTCATAGCTACCGAAAACGGTATCGTCGGACTCCTGCTCTTCACAGCCGTTCTTTTTGTTGCTTCAAAACACGTTAACTCCAAAACCAAAGCCCTTCTTTTCATTGCCCTTCTGGCCTTCTCATCAATAGACCACTTCCTCTGGACCTTACACCAAGGCCAGATGATGCTATTCTTGATCCTTGCCTACATTGTGAGCAAAAAGCAATCTACCAAAAAGGGTGTATAATACTCTCCGATATGACTAAAAAATTAGACTACATAATTAAATTAACCTACGATAAAGAATACAAAGGCTACGTTGCCGATGTTTTAAATCTTTACGGCTGCATGAGCCAAGGCAAAACCAAAAAAGAGGCCATCGCTAATGCCAGAAAAGCCATTAAAGCCTACATGGAGGCAACAACCAAAAATGTTGAAAAATCTGCCCAACTGACTACAACCTCAGTTGACATGCCTTTGGCATTTGTTAACTAATGGGTCTGCTTGCCAATATTTCAGGCAGAGAAGCAGTCAAAGCGCTTGTAAAATTTGGATACGTCCACACTCACACATCCGGCGATCACGCAATCCTGCAAAAATCTAATTCTCCAAGCCTATCAATTCCGCTGCACAAAGAAGTAGCGCCATTCCTACTTAAGGCGCAGATTAAAAAAGCGGGAATATCAGTTAAAGAATTTCTAGGTTTGTTAAGAAAGTAAAAGGCCGACTTATCCTTTCTCTAACCCTAGCCTACATTGTCAGCAAGCAAAAAAGATGATACTATCCGATTGTCATGGTTGAACGGGTAATAGATTCAAGCCCAACAGATACTCTTATCAGACCGAAACTGTCTCTTTTTGAAAAGCGTCAACCCGGATTTTCCCATGTAATTCGCGAACTCGATCAAGAGTGTATAGAAGTCAATGGCCATGGGCTATTCTGGAGACTTTTTCTAGATCGACTACATTCACTCGAGCTAGGAAAAATCGCGGAGTTAGTTGGCGAAAGCAATCGCGAGCATCACCTCCCACTAGTTGACGAAACTCTAGAGGAGGCTCTCAGCGCTGTTCAAGCTACCAAAAAAGACCCTAGATTTGCCTTTAGCCTTGGAGTCCCTCTGGGCTGGCAAGACAGAGATATAGAGCTCGCCTTTGCCTTTCTTAAGTTTTGCGACTCCAGAGAAAGAGCAATGAAGATGGCTGGGAACATTTACACAATAATTGGCGAGTTTCTGCCTGAAGAAAAAAGGTAAATTTCACTCTCCTCAATCACCACACTCAAGTTGCTAGCCAGTCGCAAATATAGCAATTTATCACTGACGGCCCTTCATATTCATTGTCAATTATCAACTGCCAAGTGTATCCTTAGTACGTGTTCAAAAAGGTTATCTACAACACCGGCGCTCAAGTTATTGGTAAAGCAACTACCGCAACAATCACCCTTTTAATTACTTTAATCATCGGCCGCACCTTGGGCCCTGCAGGCTATGGAGATTTCACTAAAATTTTCGTTTTCGTTGGCTATTTCTATACGCTTGCTGATTTTGGTCTTAACGCCATCTATATTAAAATTGCCAAAGAAAATGAATTACCACACCTCAAATCATTACTCGGGCTTCGCATAATAATCGGAGTCACACTCGCACTGATTGCAACCGTCTCTGGCTTTCTGCTTCCTTACGATCAGGCTGCCTCAACCGGCTTTAGCCCTCTCGTCAAAGTTGGAATTGCCATCGCCTCCATAACCATCATTACCCAAGCTCTTTACCTTACTGCCAACGCCTTCTACCAAAAAATTCTGCGCTATGATCTTTCAACAATTTCCGCAGCCGTAAGCTACGTTTTTGTTTTATTAACAGCTGCTCTCGTCACCTTCACATCAAAATCCCTCCTCGGCTACACAATAGCCTATCCGATTGGCGGATTCATTCTAGTTCTGGTTGCTTTTGCGATTATCAAAAAAAGAACAAAAACTCTCCCCACTCCGACATTCTCAAAAAAAGAAGTCATAAAATTTGCAAAACCTGCTTGGCCGGTCGGCCTCGCGCTCATCTTCAACCTTATCTACTTTAGAATTGATGTTTTTATTCTTTCAAACTACAGACCAAGTACGGAAGTGGGGCTCTATGGTCTTGCCTACCAATTTTTTGAAGCAGCTCTTGCGATCCCAATTTTTTTCTCAAACGCCATCTACCCTCCACTGGCCAATTTTTACAAAGTAAGCAGGCAGCGCTTCCAAAAAGAAGTTAAAAACTGGCTTTTTATCCTAAGTGGAGTTTCCATCCTTCTCACCATCACAATGTTCTCGGTGTCTTTTTTTATCTCGGCAATTTTTGGGAGAAATTTTGAAGGCTCTATGCCGGCCCTCCAAATTCTCTCCATAGGCCTTCCATTTTTCTTTATCTCTGCTCTCTTGTGGCATTTATTGATTATTTACGACAAGCAGAAATACCTCACTTTGATTTATGCAGTTGGCGCCGTCTTCAACATCATCGCCAATCTTATTTTTATCCCAACCTACGGTTACATCGCAGCAAGCATCATCACTGTTATTTCGGAAGCGCTAATCACCCTGCTGCTTGTAATAGCGATTCGTTCCAAAAACAATTTAACAATGAAACAATTTAACAATTATTGAATATGCTTAATATTTTTTGCGACGGAGGGGCACGGGGTAATCCAGGACCGGCAGCTTATGGTTTTGTGATAAAAGAAAATGGTAAGACAATAAAAAAAGAAGGTAAAACACTCGGGATTGCAACCAATAATTTTGCCGAGTATACTGCCGTTATCGAAGCGCTTAAGTGGCTTTTGGATGGCTACGAAGGTCAGGACCTTAACTTTTTTTTGGATTCGCAACTGGTAGCCTCCCAGCTGTCAGGCATTTACAAAGTTAAAAATGCCCAAATACGCGAACTGGTTCTTAAGGTAAAAAATCTTGAAACTAGCTTTGGTCAGATTAAATATATGTATATTCCAAGAGAACAAAACAAAGAAGCTGATGCAATGGTAAACAGAGCACTCGACTCAGAATTAGTAATTAGAAATTAGAAATTCTCAGACATGGAGCTTAAAGAATATTTATCTCTTTTCAAAAAATATTCAGTTTTTATTCTGGTATGTCTCATTTTGGGAACGATAACCGGTACGCTGACTACAAATTTTCTACCTTCAGGGTTCAACCTTAACCAAACCTTTTATCTGGCCATTTCTCAGCCGGCAACACAGCAAAGCTACGATTATGAGGGCTTCTACGCTCAGGAGAGAGCCAGAAACTTTACCGACAGCGCAGTCGCAATTCTTGAAAGTAGCGATTTTCAGACAGAGGTAGCCCAAGAGGGGCAGGCCTTGATGGTTAAAAAGCTGGCCCCCCAGGTAATTCGCATAACAGCAATAGGAGACAATACTCAAAGCGCCAAAAACCTTATGATAAAAACTACAGACGTATTCAATAAGAAATTTACAGATCTCGCAGGAGTCGAAAACGCCCTGTCCCTCAAGCAAATCGCAAATCCCCAGGAGCCCTCCTTCAAAAGAAGTAGCAGAAAAATCTATGCAGCAGCAGGAGCCGTTTTGGGTATCGTCACAGCTGTTGTGGTAATCAGCCTTAAATCATACTTCAGACTATGACATCATTTATTCTGAGCGAAAAAACTCCGGTATTTATGCCGGAGATGAAGCGAATTTTAAGCGAAGATCAGAGAACCACGGCCTTTAGGCCGTGGGTATCTATTAGCATAAATTCGTATTAACATTCGCATTTAATTAGCATGTCTACTTCTGCCCAAAAAAAGCTGTCCGTCTTGATAACAGAGGCAGGCACATTTCTTGGCACCGAGCTTGCCCGGGCATATCTTGCTGAAGATACCATCGTCTACGGGGTGAGCAATACGACGCTCCCCGGGGATTTACTTATAAACCATAACTTCACCCTACTTGAACTTGATCTCAGCCAACCGCTACCGGCATACCTTCCGAGTTTTGATCTTATTTTTGATTTTTCTATACTAAAAAACTCCAAGATAAACCTGTTTTCTCAAATGCCGGCAGTCCCCCAGCAGACTGAAAATATAATCTCTCAGCTTCAAGACAACACAAAACTTTTTATTTTTTCGAAAATCGCAACCAATGAGGACTTATATGATTATCTGACAAGATCGGGAAGCAGTCTTAAAAGAAAACTCAAGCTAGTACTCGTTGGTGATCTCTATGGACCAGCTGTCAAAGAGCAGGAGGGGAACGAACTGACAAATATAATCTTCCAGGCAATAAAAAGTGACAAAATAATTTTAGAGGATGAGGGGCTAAGACTCATCTACCCTGCATATGTCACCGATGTCACCGAATCGATTATCCAAATAGCAAAAGAACCAAAAGATAAAGAAATCTACAGGTTTGTTTCAGACCAAGCTAAAACCTCCCTGACTGTCTCTTACGAGCTGCAGGACATAGCAAGACTTGTTCTAGGTAAAGAATTAGGCTTATTTTTTAGCGGCCCACAGAAACAAATTACCCACGAGCCAGAAATTATGGTTACCGCAGACGTCATAAAAAAAACAGATTTGAGAGAGGGCTTAAATAAAACCTTGGAGTATTTCAACAACAATGAACAAATCGAGCACCCCAAAAAGATACCTCTTGCAAATTATCACCACCCAAACCCGCCGACCCAAAGAGAAGAGCAAAAACCTCCACATGTCACAAAAAGACTTCCCGTATTTACCCTCGCCTATAACTTCAAAGCCAGAAATGTTATTGCAATCCTCATCATGCTGTTTCTGCTGACAGTCACCAAAACTGTTTTGGATTTCTACCTTGGGGCTACTAGCTTAAAAGCTGCAAAATCTCAGCTGGAGTCAGGAGATTTTAAAGCCGCCCGCCAAAAGGCTTCTAATTCTCAAAAATCGTTTCATGCGGCGGCAAATAAAACCATATTTATAAAAAGCCTCAACACGCTTGCAAATTCTCTGGAAACAGGCAGCACGGCAGCTCTTTATTTCACGGATGGCGCCGAAGCATTTTCAAAAAGCATTTATGACATAACACAGCCAGGGTCGACGGCTACTCAGGATAAAGATGCAGTCAGCGCAAGTTTTCAAAAAGCAACCTCACTTTCCGCCTACGCATCCGCAAAACTCAACTCGGTGAGTATAAGCCCTCTTAACTCCAGCATTGAAATTGCCAAAAAGGAATTTACAGATCTTAGCCGTCTTTCACAAAGCGCATACGAACTTTCCAATTTACTTGACGACTTAACAGGTGCAAGCGGCAGCAAAAAAACCTATCTGGTTTTGCTTCAAAATAATACCGAACTGCGGCCAGGCGGCGGCTTTATTGGGAACTACGCAACCGTTGAATTTAATCAAGGGAAGCTCGGTGATATAACAGTTGATGACATTTACAATATTGATGGCCAGCTCAAAGAAAAAATTGAACCTCCAAAAGAGCTTAAAGATAAATTAGGTACGACTCAGCTCTATCTTCGCGATTCCAATTGGAGTCCTGACAATACTCTTAACTCCCAAACCGAAAGGGATCTCTTTAAAAAAGAAACAGGCAAAAGTGTTGACGGAGTCATAACTCTGGACCTTAGCTTCGTTCAGGAGATCCTTGAAAGTTCCGGCCCAATCAGGCTCGAAGATTACAAAGAAGACATAAGTGCCAAAAACCTCTTCGAGAAAGGAGAATACTACAGTGAAATTGGTTTTTTCCCGGGTTCCACCCAGAAAAAGGACTTTTTCGGTGCTCTTTCAAAGGCACTAATTGCCAAGGTACTTCAAACAGAAAAGGAAGACAAAAACGCAACTTCACAAATCGCCCTTATAAAAGCCGTCAGAAATGCTCTTCATGGCAAACATATGATGCTCTCCTTCGACGACCCCAATCTCGCAACGTATGTCGCAACTCACGGCTGGAATCAACCACTCCCTCCGCTTACCTTCAACCCGGCAGACGATTCATTTGAAACTCGGGATTTCCTAACTATCTCAGAAGCCAATCTCGGAGCCAATAAGGTCAACAGATTTATAGAAAGAAAAATTTCCTACGATATGACAATTGGCAGAGATGCCGATCTTGTTGCCAAATTGAAGATTTCATATACCAACAACAGCCAGGCTGACACTTGGCCGGGTGGCAAATATACAAATTTTCTGAGAGTGTACGTACCCGCAAACTCCGGCCTTCTGGAAGTAAGAAATGGCGACGTAACAGACATAAAGACTGTCGCAACCCAAATCCAAGGCTTTTTAACCTCTTTTTCAACTTTTGTCGAAGTCCCAATAAAGTCTACAAAAGAAATCGAACTTACTTACCGTATTCCAAAAAACATTAAACTTGAGACCAACCCAACCTACCATGTTTACTTCTCCAAACAGCCTGGGACCGAAAGTGATCCCCTAACTTTCATATTCAATCTGCCCCAATACTTACAGATAAGATCCATAAATGGCAGCGAGGAAGTAACAGGCAAGCAAAACGTAAAAACAGAAACAGATTTAGAAGTTGACAGGCAATTTACAATTGAAGTTAAAAAGAATTAGTTTCTGCGAAACCCCGAACTCGCTCCGGCTCCTGCCGCTCCTCCGGCGCCAACCGCAAGAGCTGGACCAACACCCGCAGTTACAGCGCCTACAACTCCAGCCAAAAGTGCTAATAAGAGTATTAACAGGCCTTTATTCTTTGCGGCAAGCTTCAGAACTTTTTCCCAATTAGACGGAAATGCTTCCCTCAATGCCTTGTTCCCCTCTTTCGTGGCAGCCGCAGCAGCAATAACAGTGGGAGCGATTTCCGAGTATCTGCCATTCAGCTGATAAACAGTCTGCAGCACACTTCTGTCTCCCGCGACTAATCTGTCAGAAGTGTAACGGACAAACTGAGCCATTTCATTTTGGCTCAAAGCATCTCCCGCGTAAATCTTTTCTTCAAGCAAAACGTACTCATACGCATTAAGTCCAGGAAGCGCACCTGCAAGTTCCTGAAGTCGAGCAACTTTTTCTTCTTTACTCAACCTGGAATATTCTGCCGGAGACATTTTGGCCACACTTTCTGCGCCAATAACCGCTTCAGCTCCTTGTGATTCTGCCAGCCTACTCTCAGCAGTTCTTTGTGCGTTCTCGTACAACTTCAAGCGTCTGCGGGCATCCAGCAAATTCGAACGAACTTCTGCGCGTTCCGCTGACAACTGTTTTTTTCTGTCAGCATCAACCTCTGCCGCAACCGCCTCATTAAGCTCCGCGTAAGAACTTTCAAAATCAGAAACTTCATTTTGGATATTTCTGACCGTCCTTCTAAAATTATCCAGATCTGTCGAAGTGGCTGTCTCCGCCCGTAGCCCGATAAGTTCCTCCTCATTTCGCCTCTGCTCCTCCGCACTCTTTTTCGTCTCCTCCTCTTGCTTTTTTGTTTTATCCTCAGGTTCCCTGGACTCCTTCAGATTATTTATGGCTTCGAGCCTTGCCTCAGAATCCCTGATCCTCTTTGTAATCTCGTCCCTGTCTGCTCCCCTTGAAGTGTCTAGCTCTTTATTAAGAGCCTTAAACACCGCTTCCTCTGTTTGGCCTTCGGAATTTAAATCTGCCGAAGATAAACGGGCCAGTCTTCTATACTCTTCTAACCTCTGCTGAGACTCTCTTCTCGCCTCATCCCTTTCCTCCAGTTTCTCCTCTCGGGTTTGTCTTCCAGTTCCTCTTTCTCTGCCGTCGGCTTTTGGCAATACGTCTATCTCATCTCCTCTTATCTCTTGAATATCCTCGATAATGTCCAATTGGTCCTGAAGACGATCAATATCGGTTTGCAGTTTATCCATATCTGAAAGGTTGGTAAGCCTGTCGGATTTACGACCTAAACTGGCAATTTGTCTCTGAATATTATCGGACTTTCTCTGTAGTTGTTGCGGTGACATGCGTTCAAAAATAGAGGCGAGTTTTTCTTCCTCGGTCTCAGCCGGAATCTGAGGATTTTGTTCGCCACTAGGTTGCGTTCCTACCGCAGTGGGCGCTTCCGGCGGAGGAATTCCTCCGCCCGCAGATGCAGGCGCGGGTTCAACAGTTTGGTCAATTCCGTCAGGAAATTTGTCTTTTACTGCCTGCAGGCGAGCCATTTCCTGAGAGGTAAAAGATGGAGACGCAGTTTGATTTAGCGCAGCTTCCGGCCCTTGAGCAGACTCCACTCTTTGCACCTGCTCCGCTGCTCTTCTTGCAGCAGTCTGAATTGGATCCTCCACAGGCGTTTGTGCTGCAATAGTTTCCAATCGCTTGGTTGCTTCTCCGACACCGATATGCGCTGCTCCAACCCCACCCTCGGGACTTATTGGAGGTGCTCCGCTAGCCATCAGTACCTCCCAGCTCCGCAAGCCTACCGATTTCGCCTATGAATTTAGCCTGGTTTTTAGTTATGAAACCTTGAAACTCATCACCTGTGACTTCTAGATTCAAAATATCCTTGGAAAAAAGTGTATCTCTTTTTTCAAGACCAAGTTCTGCAAGTCTGTCCCCAATCGACATACTCTTATCGTCAAAAGGATTTTTAAAATCCGCTGGTAATGGGTCAGCGGGTATAAAGGGATCATTTTCAAAAGCAGATCTGTTGTCTTGCAGGAACTTAATGAAGCTGGAGCCGTAAACAGGCATCGCCAGAAGATCTTCGGAAAACTTTTTGCTAACTTCTTGCGGATCAAAGCCCAGCTCCTCAAGCCGCACCCCAATAGCTTTTGGTTCGTCTGAAAGCGCTCCGATTAAATTATTAACTGACTTTTGTTTCATGAGCAGTTTCTGCTAGTGCGGTTTTGGCTATCTGATGCGCACTGTCAAAATTGCCGGCATCAATGGCGCCAAGCGCCTGCCTGTACTGACTTATTTCCCGCGATTTTATAATTTCGTCCTTAACTTTAGTATACAAAATTTTAAAGACAGGGTATTTATCAGAAAGATTTTTGTAAAAATTTACCAAAGAATCCTCATGCTGCTCAATTTCTCCTACAGTTGCAAGTGTATCTCTTGCTGCCTGCTGAGCTTGCTCAACAGTCATCTCACCGGAATTAAGCCCGTCGACTATCGCGTCAACTATCTCCTTTTCTACCCTATATTTGGCAGAAAGCGTGCTTGCGCTCATCCAGTTTCAATATATCACAAATACCATCGAGCCTTGACCATATGATTGATTGTCTGCTACCATTCCGTAAGGTCCTGAGCGAATCGAGTAATCGATGAGTCGAAGGGCCCCAGTACAAGTATGGAACAAATCCCGCTCGTTGCCCAAAAACGCACAGTTTTAGGCAGAAAAGTAAAAACCATAAGAAAAGAAGGGTTCATCCCCGCTCATGTTTATGGGAAGAAAATAGAAACAATTCACGTACAGGTCAAAGGCGCTGATTTTAGAAAGGTTTTTGAACAAGCAGGAGAAACAGGAATAGTAGACTTACAAATAGATGGAGCCAAGCACCCTGCTCTTATTAGAAACGTTCAGGTCCACCCCGTTACAGACGAACCTCTTCACATCGATTTTTATCAAGTAAACCTCGCAGAAAAGGTTAAAGTTAACGTTCCTGTAGAAGTTACTGGCGAAGCCCCTGCAGAGCAGAAAAAAATCGGGCTGTTGCTTACACCTACCTCAGAAATTGAAGTGGAAGCACTGCCTGCTGATATCCCGGAAATTATTGAGGTGGATGTATCAAAGCTGGAAAATATCGGCGACGAAATCAGAGTCAAAGATTTGCCAATCGATAAATCCAAAATCGAAGTTCTGGCAGACGAAGATCTCGTTGTTGCCGCAATTGGCGAACTTGTAACCAAAGAACAGGCAGAGCTGGAAGCCCAAATTGAAGCCGAAGCAGCTGAAGCAGCCGCGACAGAAGCCGTCCCAGCTGAAGGCGGAGCCGCCGAAGGCGAGCCTAGCCCGGAGGAGCGGGAGGGTGAAGCACCCAAAGAGGGCGAGGGCGAAGCACCTAAAGAAGGCGAAGCGAAAACCGAGGAGAAAAAGGAAGAATAGTCTACAAATCCGGATCCAGATTTTTAGCAGTTTCTCTAGACTGTTCGGCTAAATCACTTTCCCCAAGTCCTTCATACAGGACCGAAAGTCTTAACCATGCCCCGGCATAATCCGGCCTCGCATATATAACGTCTCTTGTCTTTTTAATCTCTGCATCAATCGCCTCTTTATCAATCATTAAATCATTTTTACCCTCCATCTTCGTCTGCTGCCCCAATACTTTTCTTTTACTCGGGTTGGGTTTTTCGCTTATCGCCATCCCAAAAGCAGCCAAAATTAAAAGTACCAGAACTATGCGAAAAGCTGCGGGGAAAAATGCGCTAATTATGCGGGTAATATTGTTTACCCCACGAAATTTTAATGTAGTGGGGCGGAGATTATGCGGAGAAAGCAAATTGTTAAATTGTATCATTGTTAAATTGTTATTAAATTCTACAGCAATACAGCAATATAACAATATAACAATCTTGAATCAAAATGATTAATCATAGAGGCCATTTTTCCAACATAATAGATTTTCTATGTACATCAAATTGTTGATAAATTTCCTCGGTTAAAAACGGCATAAATGGATGAAGAATAATCATAACTTGTTTAAGAACATACTCCAAAGTTGCTTGGGCCTCTTCTCTGCTGGTCTTGGACTTCTCAATATATTTATCTGCAAAGTCATGCCATACAAAATTATAAATGTCTTCAACAGCCAGATGGAGTTCAAGCGATTCCAGATTTTTCGTCACCCTCGCTACTAGTCTCTCCAACTTGTCCTGTATCCAAATATCATCCTTATGTCTGTTGTCTGTAGTCGGTAGTCTGTTGTCTGTAGTCCTGAGTTCGATAACAAATCGTGCAATATTTCTGATTTTTGTCGCAAAATTCCTGAAATTTTTCCCGCGCTCATCTAGTGTTTGCTTGGAAACACGCCCGTCTCTTCCGGGGATGCTGTATGTATAAAGTGCCATTCTTGTTGCATCCACTCCCCACTGCCCGATTAAATAACCGGGCTCGATTCCGTTGCCCAGGGATTTACTAAACTTCCTCCCCTGCAAATCTCGCAGCATTCCGTGGAAAAACATAGTCTTAAATGGTTCCATTTTTGTAAAATAATTGGAAATCATAATCATTCTCGCAATCCACAAAAATTTAATTTCCGGTGCTGATATTTCAAAATCCCAGGGGAAATACCTATCCAACAAATTTTCAACTTTCAACTTTCCACTCTCAACTTTGTTTAGCCAACCTAACGTGGATAGAGGCCAAAGTCCAGAGGAAAACCATGTATCCAAAACCTGCTCGTCTTGTTTCCACCCAACACCGGGAGACTTTAAAGAAACCTTTATTTCTTTCCCCCGATACCATACAGGAATTCTATGTCCCCACCAAAGAGATCTGGAAATACACCAATCATGAATACCTTTTAACCACTCGATCAAAATTTTCTTATAGTTTCCGGGTAGAAATTTAATTGCATCCTTGTTAATTAGTTGAATAGCCTCCTTCGCAATCTCCTCGACTTTTACAAACCACTCCTCTGAAATAATTGGCTCAACTACGCTTTTACACCTTTCGCAAACAGCGACGTTATGAACATAATCCTCTTCCTTTACCAATATGCCTTTTTCTTTAAGCTCAGGAATCATTGCCTCTCGGGCTTCAGTGACTTTCATTCCCGCATACTTTCCAGCAGCATCAGTTAATCTTCCCTCTTTATTTATTACATTGATAATCGGCAAATTATGCCTTTTGCCGATTTCATAGTCGATAAAATCATGGCCTGGTGTAACTTTAATAACACCAGTTCCAAAGTCCGGATCAACAACATCGTCTGCGACAACCCTCATCTTCTTTTTGCCGTTTAATGTTTCAATTTCAAATTCTTTCCCTACATAGTCCTTATACCTTTTGTCTTTAGGATTTACCGCCATTGCAGTGTCACCAAATTTTGTTTCAGGTCTGACGGTTGCGAGAGTCAATGGTCCATACTTCAAGTAGTAAAGTTTCTCCTTCCTTTCTTCATACTCCACCTCCACATCTTCAATCGCAGTCCGGTCGCGTGGACACCATTGCACAATATATGGTCCTTTATAAATTAAGCCGGCGTCATAATATGTTTTAAATTCTTCAAAAACAGCTCTTTGGCATTTTTCTTCCAGTGTAAAAACCTCTCGGCTCCAGTCGGCAGACAGACCCATCATTCTCCAACTACCGGATAGCGATTTATAAATCTCGTCTTTAAATTTCCATGCCAACTCCAGCCATTTTTCCCGCCCTAATTTTTGTTTAGAAAGCCCCTGTTTCGCTAAGTGTTTATCAAATGTTGACTCAAATTGAATGCCTGCATGATCTACACCTGGTAACAATAAAACATCAAATCCCTGCAGTCGCCTAAAACGCGCAACAGCATCCAGTATTGAATGCTGCATTGCGTGTCCGAGATGTAATTCTCCAGTTAAATTGGGTGGAGGAATCAGCAAAGAATATTTTTTCTTGTTGGAGTTCGGATCCGCAGAGAATAATTTTTCTTTCTCCCAAAATTCATAAATTTCGGATTCTTTTTTAAATTTGTTCATATTATTTTTCCAATTGAAAATATTTTTAGCAATTTAACAATTCAGCAATATAACAACTTAATTTTTTCTTTGAAAAATTGGTTTCTTTCACGTGCGAGTAAATTTTACCACTATTATTTTTAAAATACGTCTCGTTAATTTACCCCATCTGGCACGTGCAAAATTTTCTCAAAATCTGAGTCGGTGTCTGCCCCGCTAAAAGTTTGTGGTTTTAGGCTTAATGTGTCACGAAAGTTATCAACAAATTTTAAACTGAGTGACCGTTTCTATATATTTTTTACGGGGTTGATAACTCTCCATTTTAAAAGTAGAGTCCGGGATTTGCAGAGATACTCAATGGATTGACAAAGCGTTTTTGCCAATAGGCTGCAGTCGCAATCATTGCTCCGTTATCTACAGACAAGTTTTTTCCCGGGAAAAGAACCTGTAAATTATTCTTTCGCCCTTCACTAACCAGAGCATTTTCCAGAGCTGCATTTGCTGCAACGCCTCCCCCAACAACCACATATTTCACTTTATACTTTTCAGCAGCTCTTAAAGTTTTTTTAACCAGTACATCACAAACTGCGTTTTGAAATTCATATGCAACTTCAGGATATCTGTTCTCTGGAAACTTGTTTCTAGAAACTAAATTAACAACTGCGGTTTTAAGTCCAGAAAAAGAAAAATCAAAATTATCTTCAGCTATCATCGGTCTTGGAAACTTAACGTTTCTAGTTTCAAGTTTCCAGTTTCCAGTTTGAAAATTGCTTGCAATTTTCTCGATCTCCGGTCCGCCCGGGTAAGAAAAGCCTAAAACTCGTGCCACTTTGTCAAAAGCTTCACCACAGGCGTCGTCTAAAGTTCCACCCAACCATTGAAATTTATTGTGGTCTTTCATGAGAATCAAGTCCGTGTGTCCACCGGAAACAATCAAAGCTATTAGAGGAAACTCAGGAAGTTTAAAGTTTCCAGTGTCTAGTTTTTCGTTATTGATCCAATTGGCATAAACATGAGCAACCAAATGGTTAACAGCAACCAGTGGTTTATTAAAAACAAGCGCTAAAGTTTTAGCAGTCTCAACACCAATTAAAAGCGAACCAATAAGGCCCGGTCCATAAGAAACGGCGATTGCATCAACATCTTGCATTTCAAGACCAGACTCACTAAAAGCTCGATCAACGGTGGGAATAATTGCTTTAACTTGCTCCCTTGCTGCAACTTCCGGAACGATTCCACCATATGCTTTGTGCATTTCACTTGAGCTTGCCACAACATTCCCAAGAATTTCTCTGCCGTTACGTACGATTCCAACACCAGTTTCATCACAAGTACTCTCAATACCTAATATAATCATCCAAAAAGTTTACCCCGAGCGAAGTCGAAGGGTCAAATGTCAGAGTGTGAAGTTTACCTGATCGCCTATCTGCAGTCCATGAAGAGAAGTCAGACCTGCATTTATTTCTAAAACATAAAGAGCTTCAGCTCTGGGTTTATAACGCGTCAGCTCGCTGTCGGATTTACCAGGCTCCGGCGGTACATCACTATAGATATCTACAATTTTTTTATTCTCATCAATCCAAATAATATCAATTGCAAACTTCATGTCTTTCATCCAAAAAGTGTAAGTACCCTTCTGCTCGAAAACAAAAAGCAAGCCTCCGTTCAAAGGAATAGAATCCTTCCCGCTTAGACCTTTTTTCCTATCCGATGCCTTTGACACTACCTGTGCATCTATATTCAATGACCCCGCATTTACAGGGACGAAGCCCGAAGTAGGTTTTTTTGCAAAGTTCGAACTCGGAGTCGATTCACCCACAAAATTAAAGCTAGTGAAAGATTGGCCAAAAATAAGAAGTACAACTATAAATAAAAAGAGACCAATAATAATTGCCAGGTCTTTTTTCAGAAAAATTATCCTCCAGTACCCACTAAGTATACCGCCCGCCAAGGTCTATAAACAGACTTAAACGATTCGTCAATAATAAGCTTATCTCCTTTATATACTTTTCTACCAAATACAGAAGTCGCTCCCTGTGCGGAAAAATCAACCTGCTTTTTCGTTCCCTTCGGCAGTGTCGGATCATCCTGGAATTCATCAGGAGGAGCCGGTTGAATGTTAGAAATAACCGGATCCGTTATCTGCACTTTTCTTCCGTCCCCTGTCCCATAAATACTTACCTCAAGTTTTGCGCTGGAGCCGTCAAAAACTGTCTGTACCAAAATGGAATGGTCGGTATCATTTTTAAAAGCAAAATCAACAGCGGGCGCCCAAACAGTCGCATCAAGCCCAGCCTTGAATCCGCGTTGCTCATAATATCCGACTCTATATGCATGAGCAGTCCTGGCGACTATTGGCAATCCGGCATTCAAGGCAGCTCTAAACACTGTCGTTGAAACCTGGCATATTCCTCCGCCATCATCCAAAACAGTTCGTCCGGACGAAATAACATAAGCCTGCTTATAACCGGTTGAACCTGAAACTTCCCCAACCGCTTTATTAAAAGAGAAAACTTCTCCGCTTTTAACAAGAGTCCCGTTTATACGGCTCGCTCCAAGCGAAATATTATAGACACGATTTGCAATCGATCCGGCAAAATACGATACTCCCTTCCCAATTAATTCCCGAATCCCGAGAGAATTGATTTCGTCATTGGCAATTTTTGCAGGTACAACTCTAACCGGCAAATTGATTGACAGCTCCCTCTCGCTGGAAAGATTATCGACAGAAACAGCATTTTTAATAAGATTAAAAGTAACGTCTTGATCCAACTTTTGGCCGTCCTGTGCAGGAGTAAACTCCTTAACCTTACCTCCTTCAAAAACCAATGTCGCATCCACTTTTTCTTGATCGACCGAATCAGCTATATCTTCAACAAACTGCGTTATATAATTATCGTCGACACTAACCTCAAGCTCGTCAGCGGAATTATTACTCGAATTTAAAACTACTAGAGATTGATCTCCAAGCTCAAATTTTAAAGCATACCCCCTCTCCATTCCCTTCGGATAAAACCTCAAAATTGAAATCAAAGTCTTCCCTGAAATTTTCCAGCTATTAAAACCAAAAGTTAAAACGATCCTTTGATTATTTAACTTTTTTACGCGAGCCAGGGCTATATCTGCACCGCCTGCCTTCACCCTGGCCTGATCATACATTACCGGGACAGTCACTGCTTCAAAAGAAAAATCTCTTATTCTGTCTCTTAAGTCCTGTACGGAGCGAGTCTTGTCCACAATCAAACCGTCTTGTGCTTCCTCAATCCTCACATCTCTATCGAAAACAATACTGGCGTCTTTGGTTTCCTTCGTGTCATTTTCGCTAACTTGATCAAGAGTATTGGAAAAAGTTGAAAAATCAATGTTTGTTACCGGATAAATATAATCCTTAGCGAAAAAGGACCTAATTTTAACTCTCAAATCCAAAAAAGTATTTCCGCTTCTCCCGATTTTATAAGCGCGTTTGGCAGTCTCCTCTGGGTCAAAGCTAATGCCCAGACTGGAGGCAGGAACAGCAACATCATGGGATCCGGAAGCACCAAGAATACGAAAGACAATATCTCTCTTAAAAAAATTATCAGATTTTTCAACTACTAATCTCTCTAGGTCCTCACTTGCCATACCTGAAACATCCTCTCCCATAACGAAAACATTATTTAAGACCTTACCCGCAAAATAGAAATTTACAAACACTAAAAGTAAAACAGGCAAAGCAAGCGAGGAGACCAATAAAATTTTTAAATGAGAATCTTTAGGCACATAAAACATTGTTACGTGATACAGTCAATATGATATCATAGAAATAAGTTTCATTAGGCTCAAAAATGCCCAGGTTGCCGCTTCTAAAAATAGTTTCAATTTTTCTACTTGTTCTCACCTCGTCGATTATCCTGTCGGCCTGTTCCAAATTGCCCATATCAATCTTGGATAAATCAAAAAATGAAGCAGTCAACATCGAATATTGGGGACTCTGGGATTCCCAATCAACAATGGACTCAATAATTGGCGACTACAAAAAAACCAAACCAAATGTGAACATTTCCTACAAAAAGAAAAGTATCCAGCAATATAGAGAAAGCCTTTCGAGTCAGATTGATTCCGGGAAGGGTCCGGATATGTTCGTTTTTCATAATACGTGGACCCCTATGCTTAAAGATCAGCTCTCACCTGTGCCTTCTAGCGTGGTCTCGGCATCGGAAATAAAAAATAACTTTTATCCTGCTGTATCCCAAGATTTGATAGCAAACGGCAAACTTGTGGGATTACCGACAGAAGTAGACGGATTGGAGCTCTACTACAATGAAGATGTTTTTAAAGCTGCCGGAATCATCAAACCTCCCACAACATGGTCGGAGTTTGCGCAAGATGCAGTCAAATTAACAGTACGCGACTCTCAAGGAGGCATTAGAACCGCGGGAGCCGCAATCGGAACAATAAGTAATGTTGATCACTTTTCAGACCTACTCGGTCTTATGATTATGCAAAACGGAGGTGATCTCAAATCCCCAACTGACAAACAATCGGCGGAAGCCCTTCAATATTATTTAAGCTTTGCTCAGGGTAACAATAAAGTTTGGGATGAATTGCAGCCTCCCTCGACAGTGGCCTTCAGTGGAGGCAATGTGGCCATGTATTTCGGGCCAAGCTTCAGAGCAATTGAGATTAAAAATGCCAACCCGCAGCTCAAATTCAAAGTTGCCCCAGTTCCTCAACTGGAAGGCAATAAAATTGCTTGGGCCAGCTACTGGGCAAACGGCGTGTCGGCAAAAAGTACCAACAAACAAGAAGCATGGGAATTCGCAAAATATCTGGAGAAGGAAGACGTACTTATTAAAAGATTCAGCGAAAATGCCAAAAGCCCGTCACGCTTTTTTGGCGAACCTTACCCGCTTGTCTCCATGGCATCTAAATTAGCATCCGATCCTGTGCTTGGCGCCTTCGTCACAGACGCTCCGTATGCCAGATCCTTCCCACTCACCTCAAGAACCTTCGATAGTGGTATAAATGATCAAATCATCAAGGCATATGAAGATGCCGTAAATAGTGTAATTAAAGGAGCCCAGCCTAAGACTGCGCTTGAAACGACAGCCAAAAATGTCAGCCAGATCTTGACTCGCTTCGGAGCAAAATAGTTCCCATTTACAATAAAACCCTCTCGGTTTATATTAACGATCGATGAGACTGAAACAGGCAATCCTAGCCACACTCGCATACCACGACATTTTTGATTACCCCTTAACAGCACAGCAGATACATAGGTATTTAATAATCAAAGCGAGTAAAACTGCACTCGAAAAAGAATTAGCCGTATTATTTCCTGCAAAGGAGTTCTACTCACTCACCAACCGTCAAAAAATAGCACTGATAAGAAAAAAACGCCAGAAGTACTCAAATAAAAAGCTCAAACGAGCTTACTTCTACGCAAGCTTTCTTAAGCAGATTCCAAGTATAAAAATGGTTGCAATCTCAGGCGCACTTGCCATGGAAAACAGTCACAAAAGTGACGACATAGACCTTGTCATTGTCACCGCCAAAAACACCCTTTGGACTACAAGATTTCTTGCAAATATTCTCCTGTTTCCGTTCAAACGTAAGCCGCATTCTAGTCGACTAATCACTAGCCACTATGCACTAGCCACTAACAATAAAGCCTGCCTTAATATTTTCTTGGATGAATCCAACCTGAAAATTTCTCCGAGAAATATTTACACAGCCCACGAACTCTGCCAGCTAAAATCATTAATAGATATAAATAAAACCTATAGTAGATTAATCAAAGCTAACCTGTGGATTTACAAGTATTTACCAAATTGGGAACCTGAAGCTGAAAGACAATCGAGGAACGTCGATCGCAGACTGCGTCTAAAAGCTTTAGTCTTTAGTCGTTCAGCATTAGTCCTTGAAAACTTTCTCAAAAAATTTCAACTATTTTATATGAGAAAAAGAATTACCTCAGAGCAGATAGGGGAGCATCAACTATTTTTCCACCCGTCAAATACTCAAGAGTGGGTTTTAAAAGAATATCAAAAGAGGTTAAAAAAGCTAAAATTGGCAAAGTCTTTTTAATCGGTCTTAACGCTTTTATTGCCTGTCGCCAAAAGTGCCAAAATAGTCGCAATACCCGCTCCTATTACCACTTTATCAGTACCCCTGTCATCATCAGTTTCTCGCTCGTCAATCTTGCTAATATCCAGAACATCCGGATCGTCAGCAGGGTTTGTATCTGTAGTTGCCATCTCATAGACTCCCACCGAACAAAATCCGAGTGCGGCAACGGTGAAGCCTCCATAGACGATACCGCGGCAAGCTTTGTCCAGTCTGCTTAGTTTCCTTTCTCCCATAGGCCCAATATTATACCGAAAATTCAAACTTGACAAAAATTTACCAGTTTTGAGAGAATATTGGTGGGCCGAAGGTCCTGAGTCCTGAGCGATGGTGAGAGAAATCGAACCAGAGTCGAAGGATCGAAGGGCACCACGCCAAGAGCTCCCCGCAAGGGAGTTTTTTTAGGCCCGCAGTCCGAGTCATCGAGGACGAGGACCGCATGCCAAACGCCCTGATTTGAAGGGGCACTGTATATGGTTCGAACAAAATACATCTTTGTCTCAGGCGGGGTTATTTCCGGAATCGGCAAAGGCATCGCCGTCTCTTCAATATCTCTTCTTCTAAAATCCCGCGGTTTTTCGGTAACTGCCATGAAAGCCGATCCGTATCTCAACGTAGACGCCGGCACCTTAAACCCAATTGAGCACGGAGAAGTCTTTGTTCTGGATGATGGCATGGAGTGCGACCAGGATCTGGGCAACTACGAGCGCTTTTTGGATCAATCTTTAAACGCCACCAACTACATGACCACGGGCCAAGTCTTCAAATCTATAATCGATCGCGAGAGGGCTTTAGGCTACGAAGGGAAAACAGTCGAGTTTTTCCAGCATCCGCCCGAAGAAATCATTTCAAGAATCAAAAAATGTGTCAGGCGAAATCGCGCCGAGATCATTGTTTTTGAAGTAGGAGGAACTGTAGGGGAGTACCAAAACCTGCTTTTTCTGGAGGCTAATCGTCTTCTGAAGCTTACTCACCCCAGAGATGTTCTTCACGTCCATGTCACTTATTTGCCGATCCCCTCATCAATAGGGGAGATGAAGTCAAAACCCGCCCAAATGTCCATCAATCAACTGTTCCAGTCGGGGATTCAGCCCGATTTTGTACTTGCCCGTTCGCAAATGGCCGTCGATGAAAAGAGAAAGCAGAAAATAGCAATCGCTGTCGGCATGAACCCCGACGATATCATCTCCGCCCCGGACGTCGAAAGCATATATCAGGTACCACTTAATTTCGAAAACCAGGAACTTTCCAACAAAATCTTGAAAAAGCTCTTCATCAAACCACGAAGGCGTGATCTTTCGGATTGGAAAGTTATGGTCAACAACACTTTAACTGCCAAAAAGACGGCCAAAATTGCCATGGTCGGTAAATATTTTGCAACCGGAGATTTCACTCTTTCCGATGCTTACCTTTCTGTCATAGAGTCCATAAAACACGCATCAGCTGCAAATGATATCAAACCCAAAATTACCTGGGTCGACAGTGGCCAAATCGAAAAAGAAGGCACCAAAATACTCGCCGGCTACGACGGAATTATCGTTCCGGGAGGCTACGGTGAAAGGGGAGTCGAGCAAATCATAGAAAGCATCAAATTCACAAGAGAAGCCGGAATTCCGTATTTCGGGCTCTGCTTTGGAATGCAGCTTGCGGCAGTCGAATTTGCCAGAAACGTTTGTGGATACAAGGATGCCCACACAACTGAGATCAACCCCAAAACCAAAAATCCGGTAATCGATGTCATGGAGTCTCAAAAAGAAAACGTCGCGGGTAAAGTCTTAGGTGGCACTCAGCGCTTGGGATCTTGGGACTTCAAAGCCACAAAAGGCACAAAGTTTGCAAAAGCCTACGGTTCACTATCAGGTTCAGAGCGTCACCGTCATCGCTACGAATTCAATAATAAATATAGGAAATTGTTTGAAAAGAAAGGCTTTTTAGTCGCTGCCAGCAATAAAGAAGAAACTCTGGTCGAAGCCTTGGAACTCAAAGACCACCCCTTTTTCATCGGTGTCCAGTTCCACCCCGAACTCAAATCCCGCCCGCTTCACCCACACCCCCTCTACATGGCTTTCATGGAAGCGGTTAGCAAATCGATAAAGTAACTCGTTTTGACTTTCGCACGTCAATATAAATATAATTTCCGCTAATGACTGAACGAGATTTTTCGGAAGAACTATTAATAAATGCTCCGAAACAAAAAACCGCAATAGAATTTCCTTCTGTGCTTCGGCAGGCGGTTAAAGCGAAGTTATGGTTAGATCAAATTCAAACCGGCCAGGAGATAACCTTTACTCAAGCGGTTAACGCTCTTCTCGCAATAGAGTTCTTACCAATGGATGTTGGGCAAGTACAGGAATTGATAAAAAGATATCGGAAAGCAAGAGTCTCTCAAATCTTGCCAAATCCGTCTGACAAACAAAACCCTTGACAAAAACAAAATCCTTGCTAAAATACTAGCAGTCACAATCACCTAGTGCTTGTGACTTTTGCTCTAAAATTAAGAATTCTGCCTGCAATTCTGTTCAATAACAATTTAACAATATAGCAATATAACAATTAATTTTATGCTTAAACCTTTAGCCGGATACGTACTAATAGAACCTGCCGAAAAAGAAACTAAAACTGCTTCCGGAATTTTACTTCCGGACTCTGCCGACGAAAAACCACAAGAGGGCAAAGTTTTGGCTTGCGGGGACGATGCAGTCGAAGAAGGCAAAACAATCAAATGCCCGGTCAAAGTAGGGGACAAGGTCGTTTACAAAAAGTGGGGCGGCAACGAAATCAAAGTCGAAGGCAAAGAACTCCTGCTCATAAAATTCGAAGACCTAATGGCAATAGTGACAAAGAGTAACTTAGAACTTGTCCAAGAATTAGTTGATAAAAAGAAATAATTTATATTAATTTTAAATTTGGCTTAGCCAATTTAAAATTGTCCAATTGGGGAAAGAAAAATATTAAAAGGAAAACCGTAGGTTGTCCTTTTAAAGTGAAATATGGCTAAACAAATAATTTACGCAGAAGAAGCAAGAACCAAGTTAAAAGCAGGCGTCGATAAACTCTCAAATGCCGTCGCAACTACTCTAGGCCCCAAAGGCCGCAATGTGGCCTTAGACAAGAAATGGGGGGCTCCAAACGTTATCCACGACGGTGTCACCGTCGCCAAAGAAATCGAACTTGAAGACCCATTTGAAAACATGGGTGCATCTCTTGTCAAAGAAGCGGCCAGCAAAACATCTGACGTTGCCGGAGACGGCACGACAACAGCCACAGTTCTTGCCCAGGCTATGGTCGAAGAAGGCCTAAAAAACATCACAGCCGGTGCCAACCCGATGATCCTCAAGCGAGGCGTTGAAAAAGCAACCGAAGCAGTTGTCGCACAACTCAAAACCATGGCCAAAAAAGTAGGCGATCAAGGTGAAATCGAAAAAATCGCCACAATATCGGCAGCCGACCCGGCAATTGGTAAATTAATTGCCGATGCTCTTCAAAAAGTCGGCTCGGATGGTGTAGTCACAGTCGAGGAAGGCAAAGGTCTGGAACTTTCTGTCGAATACAAAGAAGGCATGGAATTCGATCGTGGTTTCGTCTCCGCTTATTTTGTGACAGATCCGGAAAAAATGCAGGCAGTTGTCGAAGACGCCCACATCTTGATAACCGATCAAAAAATCTCCTCTTTGCAGGAACTCGTTCAATTTCTGGAAAATTTTGTAAAAGTAAGCAAGAACCTGGTAATTATAGCCGACGAAGTCGAAGGCGAAGCCCTGGCTACTCTGGTTGTCAACAAAATGAGAGGTGTATTTAATGTTCTGGCAATCAAAGCTCCCGGTTTTGGTGACAGAAGAAAAGAAATGTTGGAAGACATCGCAATATTAACAGGCGGAACTGTAATCTCCGAAGACATGGGCAGAAAGCTGGAATCAGTAACTGTCGAAGACCTCGGAAAAGCGGAAAGGGTTACCTCCGACAAAGACAACACCATAATAATCGGTGGCAAAGGTAGCAAGGCTGCCCTGGAAGCCAGGATCAAACAGATCAGAAAAGAACTGGAAACCACAGACAGCGATTTTGACCGCGAAAAACTTCAGGAAAGACTCGCTAAACTTTCCGGTGGGGTAGCCGTGATCAACGTAGGCGCAGCCACAGAAATCGAACTTAAAGAGAAAAAAGAAAGGGTAGACGATGCAGTTCACGCCACCAAAGCCGCCGTTGAAGAAGGCTATGTTGTCGGCGGAGGAGTCGCCCTTATTCGATCAATGAAAGTTCTCGACAAAATGATCCAAACCGCGCAAGACACAGACGAAAGGATCGGTCTTGAAATAGTCCGGGATTCACTCGAGCAGCCTCTTGCCAAAATCGCCGAAAATGCCGGTGTAGATTCCGGTTGGGTTGTAAAAGAAGTAGAAAAAGCGGTCGGCAATGTGGGCCTGAATGCACTGACCGGTAAATTTGAAGATTTAACAGTAGCAGGCGTCATCGACCCTGTAAAAGTCACCCGCTCTGCTCTACAGAATGCAGCGTCTGTAGCTATGATGATTCTGACAACAGAAGCCCTAATCACCGATCTCCCCGAAAAAGAAAAGGCCATGCCACAAATGCCCGCAGGCGGCATGGACTATTAAAATTGACCTAAAGTTTAATTATTTGTAAAATTTTAATAGCAATGGAGAGAACCCGATTCGACTTAATTTTTCAATCTTCAAAGAATCTTCAACTTGGAAGGGAACCAGTTCATGGTAAACACGAAGGACATAGAAACATAAGGAGCAAGCAAAATCGGAGCCAGGCAAGACTATTCCAAAGATTGCAAAGAGATTCAAAACCGGCTTCACAAACAGAAACTGCGGACCGCTTAACCCAAAAAAGATATCTTGGTAATAACTGGCAGCCGCTCTTAGGGGAGATACTACCGCCAGATATAAAAACACGTATATCAGAATTATCTTCGGAATAAATTCTTGGCTGTCTTCTTGACAGCGTCTGATCATAGCAATACAATTTTCACAGAAGCCCAACTGCCATGGTCTTTTTTTAAATGGCAATAGAATCATTAGAATTTCATCCAGGACCCAGCTACTTCCCGGAAGCCCGACAGCATCAAAAGAAACATTCTGC
>MFAZ01000013.1:0-1903 GCA_001776335.1 Candidatus Curtissbacteria bacterium RIFCSPHIGHO2_01_FULL_41_11
ATATTTACATCGCATAGGATAGTAAAATCAGGAACCGCATGACCTATCTGTGCAAGTGCAGGATCTAAGCCTCCAGCCACCGCGACGTGAATACCTCCTCTAACGGTAATCTCATTTAACTTCTCTGGATAAGTCGGTTCTGTTGTGACAGTGAATACTGACCCAAAACCTAATATTGGTGACGTATAAGCCTTGCTTGAGTATCGACCAAGGAAATCTGCAAAAGATAACCCTTTAAGTCTTTCGAGGCTTGGGTTTGCTGTTTCCACCATACTGCAGATTATACCACAGTTAACTATAGGGTAAAGTGTCGGGGAAAGAGGCCTTACTTCGTCACTATGTTCCTCCCCTCATATTTATTCGGGGTAAACAGCATAAACTTCTCGTCCTCTTTCTCAATATTCAAAAACCCCACAATTGTTATTGTGCGATTATTGAATGTCGGGGAGAAAGGACTTGAACCTTCGACCTCTGCTTCCCAAAAGCAGCGCTCTAGCCAACTGAGCTACTCCCCGTCTTCGCTAAAGCTTCGGCGGGTAAAACCCGTCCGATACTTAAGCACCTATGTATTCACACTTAGGACTGCGTTACAGTCCGGAGTGGCCCGGGTGGGACTCGAACCCACACTGCATTGCTGCAACAAGATTTTAAGTCTTGCGTGTATACCAATTTCACCACCGGGCCGGTGTGCAATGTCAATTTTATCATTTGTGATTGTATTTTGGTGAGATTGTGCTTTGTGGAGCTCATGTGGTCTATGAGCGAAAGAGTTTTTTAGGCTAGGTGCAGGTGATTTTGAAGCTGTATTTTACGCTTGCGGATTTTTTGAGACCGAGATTGCGCAAGATGTCTACAGATCTGGCGAGTATTACCTGGCAGCCGGAATTTGTTTTGAAGATTATACTGTTTGGGACATTGGTTCCCATATAGCTTGCGGTAGACCATCCTTCCCTAAGTAAATTTGCCTTGTAAAAAGCGTAAATGTTTTGCCAAGCGTCTTCCGTCTGAAAGCTGATAAAAGACGGTTGGGTGCAGTTGTCTACTGCAAGAAAGCAAAAACCACTTTTGTTGTTGACTTTCCAGCTCGTAGATTGAGGGTATTTAACAATCGATTGTTGAGCAGTTAAAGTTTGCTGGTTTATGTTTTTCAGGTATTTGGGGAGGACGAATGTTTTGGCAGACGCATAGAGAAAAGGTGTAAGGACAAGAATGATAATTAGAAAATATTTCACACATTAATTGTAACAAAATAGCTTCTGATGTATGCTTTTTGGCAAAATTCTTACAGCTTTCAAATAAAATTTAAAACTAAATGTATTGGGTTTAAGTAGGATTTGGTTTTTGTAGTTTTATTTGTGGCCTTAAATCTGCGAAAATGTAGATTAAGGCTTTTTTTATGATCAAATTTATACAGATTAATACCTATAAGGGCAAATATTTAGACGCACTTGTTGATTTTCTTTCCAGTGAGCAACCCGATGTGGTTTCCATGCAAGAGGTAACTGCTGGAAAATTAAACGAGTTTGAAGATAAAAGTGCCAATATGTTTGATTTGCTTTGTCAAAAGTTGGGCTATAAGGGTGTCTATAACGGTGATGTGAAACTTGAGGGTGATTTGAATTCGACTTTCGGGAATGCAGTTTTAACCAAACTGCCGATTGTGGATTCGCATATCGAAGTCTTGCACGAATTCAGGCCACTTACAATGAAAGAAATAGAAAGTGAACCTGTGGTATGGGAGCAGGTTCCGCGGCATGTTTTGGATTTGATGGTGGAAATTGGCGGGCGGAAAGTGCATGTAATGAGCTGGCACGGTGCCTGGGCTGCACCACCACAAGATACGGAGGAAACGGTCAGGCAGGCAAAGTTGATCGCCCAGTATTTAATTTCTTTAAATGAGCCG
>MFAZ01000013.1:1916-9290 GCA_001776335.1 Candidatus Curtissbacteria bacterium RIFCSPHIGHO2_01_FULL_41_11
GCGATTCCAACGAACTTTTGCAAAGCGAGACGATTCAGACAATAAACGAAGTTGCCACAAATATTATGGAGGGATCGGGCATTCTGCAGACGACTCATCCTAAAGTTCACAAAATTGTCCCAAGAGGATATTTAATAGATTATATTTTTACTTCGCAGGATATTAAAGTTAGATCCGTTCGGGTTCCTCAGGTGACGATTTCTGACCACTTGCCAGTTATTGCTGAACTTGAGGTTTAATATTTATTCCTCCCTTGTAATATCCGTGCAGAGTTTTCGGAAGCGCTGACTGAACTTTTGTAACGATAAGCTCAGCCTGCTGACTAGTGCCGGTGGAATCTTTGATTGGTTCATGGAATACCGCAAAATATTCTTTTCCCTTTGAATAAGCGGAGACGGGAACAACTTGGAATCCGTTCCTGACAACAATTTCAACCAGAGCAGAAAGACTTCTGTTAAACTCCCTGAGACTACCCGGATGCATGATGTATTTAATGCCTTCGGGTTTTGCGAGACGCACTGAACCTTCGGGGTATAGTATGACATTGCCCCCGTTTCTAAACGAGCGGATAAGTCTTACTGTAGTTTGCAACGTCTTACTATTTTTGAAAACAGGAATCGAGTCGTATACCGATAAAAATGCTTGCTGAGATTCTCTGTCGACACATTGAAAACCCATGATGCTTGGATTAATTTCCCCTTTCTGGAACCACGTGACTTTTCTATTTGTAAAATTTTCCATTCCCGCTACAATCACTGATGTGGTGAGTATCACTTCCGCGGAAGTGCTTAAAGCTTTCGTCCTGGTCATTATTGGTTGTCTTAGCCTTGAGAGTGGCGCCCGTAGATAATGGTTGGCCACGATAAGAGTTGGAATATCAGGTATTTTGGTTCTTTGTTGAATATTAAAGGTGAACCCGCGCTGCTCTAGAATGCTAATTAGAGTCCTTGCGTCTTCTATTGGATTTCTTTTGAGTCCGTTTATGCCGTCTTCTCTTATTTGTGCGAAAAGATCCTCAGCTCTGGCAAACGGGATTTGTCTTTCCATTACGTTTGGGACAAGCATATAGATTATACTCTGCCGGGGGTATTTTAATCAGCTTTTTTGCTCGCAGAGCTAACATTACCGCAGAAGAATATCGATTTTTTACTTTTAGCTCACAGCTTTCTTGATGAGCGCAGTGATCTTTGCCTCTTCGGCAGCGGTCAACTCTTTCAGCGCAAAGGAGGTTGGCCACATGTGACCTTCGTCAAGATTCGCCGTGTCATTGAAGCCAAAGGTCGCGTACCTCGATTTGAACTTATGTGCACTTGTAAAGAAGCAGACGACCTTGCCGTCATTGTTGGCATACGCGGGCATCCCGTACCAGGTTTTCGGCGAAAGTGCTGGCGCGCTTGCTTTGATGATATCATGGAGCTGTTTGGCCATGGTGCGATCCGGTTCCGGCATCTCAGCGATCTTGGCTAAAATGGCGCTTTCCCCGTCCACCTTGGCCCTGCGAGGGCTGCTTCGCGCTTCCGCCATCAGCTCTTGGGCACGCTCCTTCATCGCAGCTCGTTCCTCATCAGAGAATCCCTTGATCTTCTTGTTGTCCGCGGTTGTGCTCTTTGAGACTTTTTTTACATTTTTCATATTATTTTCTCCTTTTGATGTTTTTGGCATAGTTTTTACGTTAAGAAAACAAGTAGTTCATTTTTATTTTAACAATATTTGGGTGGCTGACGGGACTTGAACCCGCGACATCCGGCTCCACAAGCCAGCGCTCTACCAACTGAGCTACAGCCACCAAGTTGGAATTAGGCAATTAGTGCGGCTTTCCGAATCAAATTATACCAGAATTTGGGTATCAATTTGCTTAAAAACTGGCAGTTATGCAGAAATTTGGCGAGCTAACCCACTACGTGCTCTAAATAAAAGCACTCGTACGTACGAAATGTTTAGCCCCATTATCTTTGCAATATCGTCGTATCCTAGGTGGTAAAATTCCTTCAAAATAAATGTTCTCCTTTGCTCTGTACCTACTGATGGAAGTAGTTTAATTAACATTTCTCTATATTCATTATCGGTGGCTTCCTCATCCAAATTTACTGGATCTGCTAAAATATTTACTTCGTACTCAGAAATATTCTGGTCTTCAGTTGGTACTGAAGATCTTAGTTCGGTAATTGCTGCTTGATCGGCTAACCTAAAAGCCCACGCTCGCAGTTCGAAATCAGTCGTAAAGTGAAACTTTCCTTTCTTCATATAGACTATTGATTTTAATAACATCTGTGAGAAGTAATCCTCAGCATCCTCTGGATGGATTTTAAATTTTGATCTAAGATGCCTTTGTATCTCTTCCTTATAGTCATATATTTTAGAAATAGTTTCATCATCCATGGGGAATTCTTCTGTCGCTGGCTGCTCGCTTAGAATTTCGGTTGGGTTGGTACTTGTTGGTAATTGAACGTTGGTAGCCTCCGATGAAGCCGGATAATATCTGCCTGCAAGAATTGCGTTTTCTATCATTAAACGGGCAATCTCCATCTCATCCTCAAAGAATGTTTCCAAAACTTTCTTATATTCACGCTCCTCTGTTGAACCATCTATTTTTCTAGCTTGCTGGAGACGAAGTTCCCTCGCCCTTGATGGGCTGTAAACAGCTTCCAACTTTTTCCAGTTTTCTTTTTGAATTAAGTCTCTCGCCTCGTCTAAGGAAGAAGCATTCGCAATCGAAACGGCAACTGCTCTAGTCTGCGGTACCGTTAAAACTTCCTTTTTGGCTTCTTCTGCCACCAGTCTTTGTAAATCATGTCGGTTAGGAAGAGTTTTGGCTATTGCAGACAAGTGCAATGGGGTGATGGATTCAAGAGTTCTGCCCTGTCTTCTTTCTCTTGCTTCTTTGACCAGCTCTGGGTCTGCAACATTTGCTACAGTCAACTGCTGATAAAGATAAGTTGGAGATATGTGCCACTGGTCACACTTTCGATCTACCCAATTCTTCATCTCATCAACATCTTCAGGACTTAACCCTAATCTTGCACCTGTCATAGCAGCAGTAAACCTAAGCTGAAAAGCCTGCGAAACTTTTACTTTGTCTCTCCATGGGCTGAAGGTCCATGCTTCCTCAATCCACTCTACCAATCTGGAAAAACGCACAGCTCTATGAGTGGTGGCTGCAAGTATTCGCAAATCAACAATTTCTTCCCAGGAACTTTCAGGTCTAATCGTAGCATATACTTCCTGGCTACCTAAAAGTTTGAGAGCAGGGACCCTATGGAAACCGTCTATAATCGGGAGTTGATCAAATTCCTCTACTTCAGCTAGAAGAACCGGAGAAAGCTGGCCGGTTCGTAACCCAGGGCGCGATTTGGCCTCTTTGGCTATAGAATCTGCCAACTCTTGAACGTGTGATGCATCAACAGGTACGTCTTGGGTATAAATAAGGGAAATAGGAACATATGCTTCGACCAACCCCCCTTCCCGTTTATTTACTATGGTGACTTGTTCGAAAGGTTTCGTGTGTCGATATTCTGGACGTGCCTCTACCATAAGGTGGGAATTTTACTATGAATTACAATAAATTCGCAAAAACATCTGCGCGCCTGGAGGGATTCGAACCCCCAACCACTCGCTTAGAACGCGAACGCTCTATCCGTTGAGCTACAGGCGCTTGGAGCGCCTTAGTTGACGCTCTTCGTACCTATTATATCAACTTAAATGCTATAGAAAAAGAATTCTATCGTGACGCTTTTAGTTTTGCTTAAATGTTTTTTTAGATTAACTTTAGGTACAAATGGATAAAATCTAATTTATAATTCCAAAATGTCGTTCAAAAATCAAGGATAAACCTTATAGAAAAAGACAAAACATTTAAAAGCCTCGCCAAATTAAGGTATAATTTTAACTAATTTGCCCGAATTAGATGTCAGAAGAAAGAAGCGTTGTCCAAACTGTAGATAATTTGTTGCATCTTCGCAGATCAAGAAGAGGACTAGGGATATTCGTTGTTAGATTAGCCGTAGGTGCGGCAATAATGAAAACGGCAGGGGAGACCATTGGGCTTGCGGCAGAAATGAAAGATATCGAAAATACATGGTCCCGCGCCGCAGTTTCAAACGAAGAATTTTTCCAAAATTATCAGGACAAATTGCAAAAAGTAACTCTGGGTGCTTCATTCGCTCCTGAAGAATTTTCCAGCCAAGAAAGGGATAAAAGTCTTGCAATGGAAGCGCTTAGAATCACAATTGAAGAACTTGGCATTAGAGACGTCAGGTTGGGAATCAGGTGGAATAAAGTTATAGGTGAAAGTGGGGAATTCGACTTTGGTTTTTATAAACCTTACCTGGATTATTGCCTGGAAAAAGATGTAAACGTTTGTTTGAATATCGGCCCTATTAAAACATTTCGCTGGAAAGAAGAACATGTACCCGGCTATATTCTTGCAAAACTCCCTTCCGTTCCCCAAAAACGTTCAGTGATCAGAAAAGATGATGTTCTGGCACAGTATGCCCTGGAATATACACGACAGCTTCTTACTCATATCACCTCAAGCTACTCACAGCACCAACTCTTGAAAATAACCAAAATCCAGCCCGAAAACGAAGGACTTTTCCCTTTTGGCGAAAATGAGTGGACTATGGGGACTGAATACATCAAAAAATTGATCCGCACAATCGAAAGGTATTTCCCGCATGCCAAAATATTATTAAATTCTGCAGGCAAAAAGAACTTGAGGGAAATCACCAGAATATTTAACGAAATGAAACTAGAGGATCCGCAAAAGTTTAACGGCCGTTTTATTTCCGGATTTAACTATCATTATAAAACGCCAAAACCAGAATTTCCTGCGTACCTTAACACGGTCACCGATTTCATTTATGAGAAATTAGATCCCATTTCCGCACCGGGGATGCACAAAACTTGTGAGCAAAACTTGGAAGATGCAAAAAGGTTCGGTTTTAGAATCCAAGTCACCGAAGGACAGGCCGAGCCATACCCTCCGCATTATACGCCCGGTAATGACGCAACCGGGTTCAGGTTCATGTTATTGCGCTGTATGGAAAGAATTTTAAATTTAGATCAGCACCAATCGCTTATATCAATTTGGGGAATAGAAGGCCTGGTAAAAAAGATAATTAGCGATGCATTAGACAATGAACACATGCAGATTATCGAAATTATAAAAACTGTAAATCGGATGATGCCCGAACAAGAGCTTGCTCAAGCCTGAAGTTGCTTCTGTTTTACATCCACTCAAACTGATTGAAATTGCCCTGATTAAGCTAAAAAGCAAAAAAATCAGCGTCGAACCCGGAAAAGGCTTATTTTTAGGCTCTAATCGCCCCTATTCTTACGAAAGTTAAATCATGAGCGGGTGATGGTTCTAGGCTCGAACCTCCACTCGCTGTTCAATGATAACAATGCTGAGGCAAAATTGCTCGCATTTCAGCTTGAGGCGTTAAATAATCACTTAAATACTTTGTGAGTTCCACTATGAGTACCTATATCAAGCAAAATAATTACTAGTCTTTGTTCGCTATCATAATCCCAAATAATCCGAATATCACCAGTCACCCAGGAACTCCATCTAATACCATAGTTTTGCGTATTTACTTTGTGGGATTGAAGCGATGGGTGCGAAGGATTGACCGCTAGTTTTTGAAGAGTTGTTTTTATACGTTTATTTAGTGCTTCGTCAGAACCTACTATCTTTTCTCTGGTAACACTAAACGTTACTGTAATTTTGAGTGTGAACATTAGGAGATTACCCAATACCAAGCGCTTTGTTCAAAGCTTTGTCGTCAGATGGATCAACTTCGGTATAACGACCTTCTTCTAAATCTTTGAGACTCTGGCCAATTCTTTTGTCACTTGCATCATCAACCATAGGCAGACGTTCAATCTCTTCTTTGACGTCAATAACAGCCAAATGCCTCATATATTCACCAAACGAAAGTCCTAGTTGTCTTGCTTTAGTAAGTACAACCTGGTAGAGCTGTGGCGAGAAAGTTATTAGTTTTTGTACTCGTGCTGTCTCTCTCATATTTTATATGTAATCTGTATTAACTGCGTTAATTTTACTACACTTTTGCAAAATAGTCAATTTATTGAGCGCCTTAGTAGACGATCTTCGGACTTATTATACCAATTTACAAGCGAGCGAACTAGAATTTTACAGGAATACTTTAAGTTTCTGACAGATTCCGAAGCTTTGCGATAATTATCTAAGTATTATACAAAATATTGTGAGATCCTTAAGAGCTTTGCTGAGAAGTCAAAAATCTGTAACCAACTGTCAATGCAACATACTCTGCAGTTTGTGCAAAAGCTAATCTTGTATGTCTATCATGTACTGATTCTAGCATAGTCTCTAGGGCCGAAAAATCAGTGGGAATTTTTTCACCAATAGCTAGTTTGAATAGTTGAACTGCAATCTTGTAGCCTTCAAGAGATTGTCCCACTTGTTGGTCTATACGTCTTTGCTCAGCTCTGCTCATTCTCTCAGACATGGGGTGGATTGTAGTAATAAACGTTCTTTTTGTCAATTTGAGCGCCTTAGTGAACGACGCCCGAACCTATTATACCAACTTGGAGACTAGCGAACTAGAGTTTTACAGAAGCGCTTTTAGCTTTACCTAAAGTGGTAACTCCTTAATCTTTATTTCTTCTCTAACGGCAACATAGTTATCTTGAAGTTGAGTATCTTGCTCCATTCGAGATAGATAATCTTCTGTGGCCCTTTCGAAGTCATCGGTAAACTGCTCTATACCAAAATTAATACCTACAACATCAGAATAGCCTTGAATGGTCTGATTTCTGTCTAACTGCATATGTCGATTGGACGTATCTGCTAGTTTCCAGTAATACATATCGTTTGTATTTGTATCCTTAATTAGTCGTGGCTCACTTGTGTGCATAAGCTGATGCCTGAATGATGTAACTGCTACCACAGAACTAATTCGATCATAGTGAAAGTGATCGACTAAATAATCCACCATGCGATCAGTTTGGTTTCCACCTCCAAAATTCCATCCAGCCTCGCATGAAGAAAGCAGGTCCAAAGCAGACATAACATACATAGCTATAGGAAAAGGTGCTGGTTGTGAACTCTCATCGTTTGGCGGAGCAAAAGCCTTTTTATAGTCGTTGCGCAAAGACGCAACTTTTCCTCTAAGAACTGCTTTTGCTGCCTTAATCTCAACAGGTTGCATAGGAGCGGTATTATAGCAAGTATCGCTGTTAGAATTAAGCCTAGTTGGACTAATTAAAATATGATATACACGTAAATAAGTACACGTTACCTGTTGACAGGAGTAAGCAGAAGGTGTATTGTTTAGTAGAAACATGAGGTATTACAGTACAAAAGATTTAGCGAAAATATTGGGATATAAC
>MFAZ01000013.1:9312-10525 GCA_001776335.1 Candidatus Curtissbacteria bacterium RIFCSPHIGHO2_01_FULL_41_11
TTATTGCTAAGGGAAAAATAAAAGCTGAAAAGCGGGGACGAGATTGGTTTGTTAGCGAAGAAGAAGGATCGAATTACCGTACAAAATACATTATTGGATCAACCTTCAAGAGCCTTTTTAGCTTTAATCATCAGTTGAAACTCTTAGTGAACGAGTATCTCAAAAGAGAAATAAGAAACATTGGCCCTAAAGATGCGTTAATCGCCTTTACAATAGCAAAAGCATATAAAACACATTCGGCTATAATGCTTTTATGCAAAGAGGGCTTTGGTGAAGATGCATCAGTATTAAATCGTACAATTTTCGAGTTACTCATAACACTCCTATATATTTTGAAAGACCCAACTGATGAGCGTGCCTATCGCTACTATGCTTTTGACTGGATTTTGCGAAAGAGAATGTTTGGGTATGCTGAAGAAAATCCCGAACTACTTAATCAACTTGAGCAAAGGTCTTTGAGGCCTAAGCCAGGAGAGGTATCAATAGCAGAGGTGAAAAAAATGGCAAAGCAGGTACAAGATAAGTATAAATATAAAGGATACAACTGGTCTGATAAATCTTTTGGAGAAATGGCGGAAGAAGTCGGCAAGGGCGGTCAATACAAGACAGCCTATCGGCTGAGTTCTCAACACGTTCACTCTCCCTCAAGGGTAATGAATGACTATGTTAAAAATACCGAGAGTGGCTACGTAAATTTTTCTGGAATATCTGATAATTGGGTTGAGCAAGATCTCGTTATGGCATTTGATTTTTTTAGCGGTATTTTTGCCGCTGCTAGTGATCACTTCGGCTGGGGAGCTGAAAAAGAACTAGACCCTATGTTCAAAAAATTCTTAAAAGTTATGGAAAAGGCAGAAGAAGATATTCAAAAAGTAAAAGGAAATAAATAAGGAACTCGTGAAATGATAAATACAAAGAAAGATAAACTTAGAGTAATTGGATACACAAGAGTCAGTACGCTCGAACAAAGCCGAGAAGGGGTAAGTTTAGATAACCAAGAGTACAAAATTAGGGCCTACGCTGACTTAAAGGATATGGAATTGGTAGAAATGATTGTTGAAGAAGGTAAATCAGGTAAAACCATGAACCGTCCAGGGTTACAAAAGATCATTAACCTCATTAACAACAAACAGATTGACGGTGTTATCTGTTATAAGCTTGATCGGCTAACTAGAAAAACTCGGGATTTACTCTATTTAATCGAAGACGTTTT
>MFAZ01000014.1:0-14997 GCA_001776335.1 Candidatus Curtissbacteria bacterium RIFCSPHIGHO2_01_FULL_41_11
GATTCCAGATACGTCACAGTAGAAAATCAAACTGTTAAACTTAATCAAAAACCCTCCTATTATCCAAACGAGGCCTCGCGATCACCCGAAGTAGATCTGTACTATTACGATGTTTCAAGAGAAAGCTCCAAGCTAATATCTTTGGAAGAAGCCCAAACGCACAAATTGGATCCTTCAGAAAAATCTCTGGATGGCTATGTTATCAGCAATGATCGTGACCGCAGCTATTCATTTTTCCCATTTTTCTATGGAGGTTCAGATCGGGGAACCTATTTAACTGGTCATGGTGTTAATAAACGGGTAAGCGAGAAATATTACGATCTAAAGTTTTTAGGATGGATTAAAAAATGAACGGAACAGATAACAGTAGAACAAACCAATTACTCTCGGAACTATCATCTCTTATAGAGAGTGGCCAGATAAACAAAACGCAGGTATTAGAACTTTTCAAAGATGACCAGCCAACAGAAGCTGAGCAAAGCAAAGTAAATCTTCAAACTTTATTTTATGTGCTTGGCGCTTTCATCGTCATTGTCGGTATTGTCGTTCTCATTTATCAATTTTGGGAGGACATGGATCAAATAACTAAAGTCTTGCTTACGCTCGGATCGGCAATCTCGGCATACTCAATAGGCTATTAACTTCATAATCAAGATAAAACTAAAGAACTTGGTCTTGCTTTTTTGACAATATCTTTAGTCACTTATCCAATTGGAATTGGTACAACTCTTGATTTAGTTGGAGTATCTGCAATGGAAATGGGTGGTTTAACGATAATCGGTTCTATTCTTTTTATTATATATTTTGCTTCGTACTTTGCATTTAAAACTTGGCTTTTTTTGCCATTTATTGTCGCAGCTGGATCGAGCGTATTCATAACCTTCACAAATCTTTTGTTTGAAAACGCGCTTACGCCCAAACACTTCAACGAGTACCGGGGGCTAGTTTTGGGTATTACCTATATCGCCCTCGGCTACTATTTTTCATTGGTACGAAAACCCAGCATGGTCTCGATAATGTATTTTTTAGGTTTCATACTGTTCCTCGGCGCATCTATTGTTCTTACGGGATTCAAACCTAACATTAACGTCTTTTGGCAATTTGCTTACCCGTTTTTATTGGTTTTAACCTTCTATGTAAGTGTTCTATTGCAAAGCAAAGAGATTCTTATTGTTGGTACAATTTTTACTTTTGCGGAAATTCTTAAATTGACGTCTGAATATTTCAGCCAAAGTTTAGGATGGCCAATAGCCTTAATAATTGCCGGATTAGTAATAATGGGAGTTGGCTATTTCAGTTTCGAGGTTAATAAACGACTAATAAAGCAACACTCGTAATCATAAAGTGGATTTTATTAAAAATATAATAAGGCCAGAATTTTTTGATATCTTCGGGATAGCAGTCTTTAGCTTTATTACCGTAATATCGATCTGGGCCTACAAAACGCAAAAACCTTTGCCGAAGTGGGCAATTCTTATCCTTTTTGCCATTGGTATTGCAGGTTTAATCGTTGACGGTACAATAGTTCTCACAACCTACATCTTGTAGGTACGAACATAGTTTAGTGCTATTGGATTCGAATCAAAAATTATCTTCCACTCCTTCAAAACAGCTACAAGTTCATCTAAAATTTCGTTAGAAATTTCAAACCTGTTTATTATTTGGTTCGAAATAAAAAACTCAAAGGCTACAAGTAAAAAGAGACTCGATACAAGTGGTCGAGTCTTTTTTTAGGGTAAGAGTTTTGCTAAAATTAGCATCCGAGAAGTTGATACGACACGGCAGCGTAGCTCAGTGGTAGAGCGGAGCCCTCATAAAGCTTAGGTCACAGGTTCGATCCCTGTCGCTGCTACAAGAAATTGTAAAAAATATTAGATCTTCGCCTGATATTTTCTCTCTCTACGTTCTGAAGAATAAATTCCACCACTTGAGGTAATTTGGAATATCATTTTGGCGCTCATCACCAGTCATCTGTCGTCCGTCATCTTTATTTGGCAAAACAACCACAGCCTCTCCTGGCTTGACCAATCCCAGTTTATTTCTAATTTCTCCTTCCTTAAACTCGCCTGTCCTCTTATAATCCAATTCTTCCTTAAGTCTTTGATTTTCCAACCGGAGAGCCTCAAGCCTTTGTTCCACTTCGGAAACCTTTTTAGAAGTATCTCTTAGGCTCGAAATACGTTTCGTGCTGTTTACTATAATCATTAAAACCAGAAAAGCTACTCCAAGAAGCAATAAATTCCTTTTCACAACTTCATTATAGCAAGCAAAAGCTGAAGCTAAAAACCTTGACAAAGCCCATAGCATCTATTATAATTACTTCAACCCTACCCTCAATTAGCTTGCCTAGCCTGCACAAATTAAATGAAAGCACTCAGTGAAGCTCATAAGGAGTTCATAGAACATCTAAGAGGTAAAAAAAGAACTACATCTACCGTCCTTGCGTACGGCAAAGACATCGAACAGTTAGTACAGCATTTAACGGAAAATCAGAAAAATAGCGTCCACGAAGTTACTCCGGAAGACATAAGAAACTTTCTGCTTAAGCTGGAAAAATCCGGCTACACCAAAAAATCTCTTTCCAGAAAGCTCAATTCAACAAAAACATTCTTCAGATTTCTCAAAATTCAGGAATACATTACAGATGACCCGGCAAGTCTTGTCGAACACCCAAAATTCGACACAAAACCACCAAGAATTCTCTCGCCCATGGAGTATCGGGCACTTCGTGATACAGCAAGAGACGACATAAGAATTGCGGCCATTATCGAAGTCTTACTGCAAACAGGAGTCAGAATCGGAGAATTGGCAAATTTAAAGGTCGATGACGTTTTCGCAGGTAACGGCAAAGAAGGTCATCTTTACGTTGCTCCCCAGGAAAATAGAACAGAAAGAACAGTTCCTTTGAATAAATCTGCAGAAATGGCACTCAAAAGATATCTGGAAGTCAGACCCAAAACTACAAACAAAGCTCTTTTCGTGACCAAGACCGGCAAACCGCTTCTGGTAAGAAACATCAGAACCGCAATCGACAGATACTACAGAAAAGCTGGAATCACAGGAGCCAAAGTAAACGATCTTCGCCACACTTGGGTCGCTCATCACCTATCAAGAGGCACGTCGCTGGTTCTAATTTCAAAAATTGCCGGCCACAAACGTCTTTCCACAACCGAACGTTACCTCGCCATCATCCAGCCTCCTTCTGGTGAGGAAAAAGTTAAACTCGAAGAGTTGTAACACTGAGCGTAGTCGAAGGGTAAAATTAGAGGAACTCTAATTCACCCTGAGCGTAGTCGAAGGGTAAAATTCGAAGAACTTTAATGTCTCCTGAACCATTATTTCAAAGACCCGAAATCAAAGAGAGAACTATTGAAGGAACTTGTAAAACCTGTTTCAGGCCATTAGTAGTTATTGTTGGTAATTTGGATGAGCAAACAATTATCTCAAAATTAAAAGAACCTAGAGTAAGCCTAGGCTGTTCTAGTTGGCATATACAAGCGGAGACTCCACTTGAAGGATTTGATTGGAACTTAACACCCCAAGAACTGACATATCAGGAAATTTTTGTACTTAATAGAAGAGGACCTATGTCTACTTCTTCCTAACAAAACTCCCCACAACATCCACAACCAATATCACAATCATTGGTATAAGAAGAAGTCTCCAGAACCACGAAACATAAAACACAGCAACGATTCCTGCAAGTGCAAGTATAAGAAATAAAACCTTTCCCGCTATTTGCATTTTTCAAGCTATTTATACTAATATACACTCGAAAGGACTTGGGGCAAAGACCCGGGCCCTTTTTTTGAAAGCAAAATGCACAAAGCACAAGCACTTGTTATTCACTGTATAGATTTCAGATTTCAAGAAATGATAGATGAAAACCTTAAAAAACGTGGTCTTTTCGGCAAATTCGACAGGATCTCGTGGGCGGGAGCCTCAAAAGATCTCCAAAATGTTTTAAACAATGCCTCTATCTCTCTAAAACTTCACGAACCCGACGAAATCATAATTTACGAACACGAAGACTGTGGAGCTTATGAAGAAGATAATTCTGAAGAAACTCACAGAGCAAATGCACAAAACCTTATAAACAAATTAAAGGAAATTAAACCAGTACTAAAATTCACTACGCAAATCGCAACTTTTGATGGAGTAAAAGAACTTTAACTAATGTATCACAGATCCAAAGTTTTTGATTGATATAATGAAAATAGCTGTCACAAAATGGAAGTAACTCTTGCAGCTGAAAAACTTTTTAATATTGGTGCGCTGCCTGTTACCAATAGTCTTCTTACGACGTGGATCGTAACTATTGTTCTCATCTCCTTCGCAATTCTTGCCACAAAAAAAGTTACCGCGGTTCCAAAAGGACTGCAAAACGTTGCCGAAATAATGATAGAAGCAATTCAGGATTTAGTTTCCTCCATTGCACCTGACAAGGCCAAAATCTTTACTCCGATTATCGCCAGTTTTTTCTTCTTTATACTATTCGGCAATTACTTTGGACTTCTGCCCGGAGTCGGCACTATTGGTTTCCATATGGAAGAACATGGTGAAAAAGTCTTCGTCCCACTCTTTCGTTCAATCAACTCCGACTTAAACACAACTGCTGCACTTGCAATCGTTTCTTTAATTGCAACTCACTTTCTGGCGATCAGATACCTGGGCCTTTTGCACTATATTCAAAAATTCATAAGTTTGAATCCGATCTTTCTTTTTGTCGGTCTCTTGGAACTAATCGGTGAAGCAACTAAAATTCTTTCTCTTTCTTTCCGGCTTTTCGGCAACATTTTTGCCGGAGAAGTTTTGCTGACAACTGCTTCCACCAAATTATTCGCATTTTTAATTCCCATCCCCTTTTATTTTTTGGAAATTCTTGTAGGTTTTGTTCAGGCCCTAATATTCGCTATGCTGACTTTAGTATTTATGACAATTCTAACCGCTAAGTCGGAACATTAAGATAACGAAAATTTTAAATGGCTTCGCCAGAAAAATTTTCTCCACTTAGGGAAGAAAAATACTAAAAGGAAACCGTTCGGTGTCCTTTTAGAGTAAGGTTTGCTATGCTTACTCTGGTCTTTATGACAATCTTAACAGCTAAAAGTGAACATTAAACTAGAAACATGAAACAGGAAACATTCCAAAAAAAGTTTACAGTTTACAGTTTAAAGTTTAAAGTCCAAGGAGGTGAAACGAATTGGAAATAGTTCTTGCAAAAGGTGCGGTAATTGCAATTGGGGGTATGTTCCCCGCCCTTGCAATCGGTCTTATTGGCGCAAAAGCAATGGAAGCAATAGGTAGAAACCCGGATGCGTCGGGGAAAGTTTTGCCGGCCATGTTAATTGGTATGGCTCTTGCCGAAGCAATCGCGATTTACGCATTGATACTAGCCTTTGCTGGCTAAGAATAGGCATTTCTAATTTACCTAATTAACCTAACTGATCTAAATAAATCCTAATTCTTAAATGTATAAATTTTAGTCATTGGGATTTTGAAAATTAATTAGAAATTAGAAATTAGAAATTAGAAATTTTTTATATGGAAATCCTGACGCGTTTCGGTATTGAACCGAAATTATTACTGGCACAAATAGTTAACTTCACTATTATTCTTTTTGTGCTAAAAAGATTTTTCTACAAACCGATTACAAAAGTTTTGGATGATCGTAAAAAAAGAATCGAGGAAAGCCTCAAAAATGCTGACCTAATTGAGGAAAAGCTCGCACAAACAGAGGAAAAAACTACCAAGTTATTGGAAGAAGCTTCAGAAACTGCCAGAGAGATGATAACAAGTGCCAATAAGGAAGCCCAAAGGACAACGGAGGAAGTACTCTTGGAAGCAAGAAAAACACAAGAAGAACTTGTCGCAGACGCCAAAGATCAAATTGAAGCGCAAAAAAAGGAAATGCAAAAACAACTGGAAAGGGAAACACTAATTCTGGTTACGGAAGTGGTCAAAAAAGTGCTTGCAAGAAATCTAAAACAGGACGAGAAGAAAAAGCTCACTCGGGATGCTCTTTCTGAAATAGGAAAACATATTCACTGAAATGACTGGTAAAAAGGAATTAAAGATTGCAAAAACGCTGTTTCGAAAAAGTCTTTCGGATGGTCTAGTAGACTCCCAAAAAGTTAAGTCGATCTTAAAAGTAATAACTCGGGAAAAACCTGCTCATCTTGTGGGAATTTTAAGAAATTATAAAAGACTGTTGGAATCTGCTCTTTCCAAGGAACAGGTAATCGTAGAAACGGCCGCTAAAATTCCCAATTTGCCGGAAATTGAAAAAGAAATTAAGGAAAAAACCAAAGCAAGACGAATTATTGTCAAAATAAATCCCAGATTAGTACTGGGAGCAAAAATTACCCACGGGGACTGGATCTTTGACTCTACTCTTTCGGCAAAACTTAATAATTTAATTAAATCGGCATGAGCATAATAAGCGATCTTGAAAAACAAATAGAAAAAAGCAGGCTTTCACCATCCGCAAAAAATGTCGGAAAAGTAATCGAAATTGGAGACGGAGTTGCCAGGATTTCCGGCCTTTCCGATGTTTCTGCATCGGAAATTGTTCAATTACCTCACGACGTAACCGGACTTGCTCTTAATCTGGAAGAGGATAACGTCGGTGTAATTATCTTTGGAGACTGGACCAAGATTAAAGAAGGTGACAAAGTCGAAACAACCGGAAAAATTCTTCAAATCCCAACAGGAGAAGGTCTTATAGGCAGAGTCGTAGATGCGCTGGGTAAACCAGTTGATGGCAAAGGTGCAATTCAAACTAAAACTTTTTATCCGGCAGAAAAAATAGCACCGGGTGTTGTTTTCAGACAACCTGTTAACACTCCCCTGCAAACCGGTCTCAAGGCTATCGATTCAATGATCCCAATCGGACGCGGCCAGAGAGAACTTATTATAGGTGACCGAAGTCTGGGTAAAACTGCAATCACCCTAGACACAATAATCAATCAGAAGGGCAAGGGTGTAATTTGTATTTACGTTGCCATTGGCCAAAAAACCAGCAAAATTGCTCAAGTTGTTGCAACTTTGGAAAAGCACAAGGCGATGAGCCACACAATAGTCGTTGCTGCTTCAGCTAGCGACTCCGCAACTATGCAATACGTTGCTCCTTATGCAGGTTGCGCAATGGGAGAATATTTCATGGACCAGGGCAAAGACGCTCTGATAGTCTACGACGATTTAACAAAACACGCCTGGGCCTATCGTCAGATTTCCTTGCTTTTGAAAAGACCTTCCGGCCGTGAAGCATACCCCGGGGATGTCTTCTATCTTCATTCAAGACTTTTGGAACGCGCAGCAAGAATGGACGAAAAACACGGTGGAGGTTCATTAACTGCCCTACCGATAATAGAGACTCAGGCTGGTGACGTTTCTGCATATATTCCGACAAATGTTATTTCAATTACAGACGGTCAGATTTTCGTAGAAGCCGATCTTTTCAACGCCGGAATAAGGCCGGCAGTTAACCCGGGTATTTCTGTTTCTCGTGTCGGCGGGAATGCTCAGACCAAAATGATGAAAAAAGTAGCAGGAACCCTCAGACTTGACCTTTCACAGTACAGAGATCTCGCAAGTTTTGCCCAATTCGGCTCGGATCTGGACGCGGCAACTCTTTCCAAACTTGAAAGGGGTAAGAGAATCATCGAAGTGTTGAAACAAAAACAATTCCAGCCAATGGATGTTCCATCTCAGGTTGTTCTTCTTTGGGCTGTTACTAACGGACATCTTGATCAAATCCCTACCTCAGATGTTTCAAAAGCTGAAGAAAAAATCCTGGCAGCATTACAAACAAACAAGAAGCTTAAAGACCACATGGAAGATAAAAAAGATTTGGATGACACACTTATAAAAGAACTCGAAAAATTAGTTACCACTGCTCTTGGCGGTAAAAAACCTGCAACCGCTGAAAACACTGAACTTAAAACTGAAACAAAATCAGCGGCCTCAGCGGTTGCAAAAAAGTCTAAACCCAAGGTCTCCAAACTAAAAAGGAGAACTAAACACTAGTCACTAAACACTTTGCACTAATTATATGGCCCAAATACGAGAGATTAAAAGAAGAATTAAATCGATAAACAATACCTCCAAAGTTACTCATGCCATGGAGTTGGTCTCAGCTGCCAAGATGAGAAGGTCACAGGAAGCCGCTCTTGCCTCGCGCCCTTACACTTACACTCTTAGCGAGATCTTAACCCAGGTAAAATCCCGCTCGGAAAAGCCACACACTCTTCTTACAGAAAAAGAGAGCCCCAAACAAATGATGATTCTCTTAACCTCCGACCGAGGGCTTGTCGCAGGTCTTAATCTTAATTTATTTAGAGAAATTGCAAAACTGGACATGAAAAACTTTCAATTTGTGGTCGTCGGCAAAAAAGGTCAAAACTTCACAACAAAAACTGGCTCCGACCTGATTGCAAGTTTCATCTCTGACGAAAATGAGCCTCTCGATCTTGCCCGCACTCTTACAAAAGTCGTAGTGGATGCCTACGCAAATTCAGAGGTTAACAGAGTTTCGATCATGTACCCAGATTTCCAGTCTACAGTTAAACAGATCCCAACATTAACCCAAGTTCTCCCAATCGAAATTGAAAAAAAGGAACTACCAACTACAAACAACCCGCTTCGCGAGCGAAGCGAGGCGAGCCAACGACAAACTGATTTACTCTTCGAACCGTCTGTTGACGATATTTTGGAGAGTATACTTCCCCATTATGTTCTTACCAAAATCTATCAGGCAATTCTGGAAACAAAGGCTTCTGAACACAGCGCAAGAATGGTTGCCATGAAAAACGCAACCGATGCCGCAAACGATTTGGTCGAAGACTTAACACTTGCCTATAACCAGGCAAGACAAGAAGCAATCACCAAAGAGCTTTTGGATATAATTACGGCACAAAGTGCCTTCGAATAAAGTAGGATTAGAAGATAAGAAGATACTAGTGATAAGTCCTTAGCGACTCATCACTCTTATCCTAGATCCTCTTATCTTAAACTATAAAGGAATATGCCAACTAAAACTAACAATAAGTCAAAAATGAACAGTACCGTTAAATCAGGCAAATCAACCGGCCGCATCATTCAAATCATCGGTCCAGTTGTAGACGTTGAGTTTACTCAAGGTCAACTTCCAGCCATTTACGACGCCCTAAAAGTTGGTGAGCTTACACTGGAAGTCCAGCAACACCTCGGGGAAGGCATCGTTAGGGCAGTTTCTCTTGGACCAACCGACGGACTCAAACGAGGAACGCTTTTAGAAAATACGGGAGAACCAATCAGCGTCCCTGTCGGCATCGAAACCCTGGGTAGAATCCTTAATGTTTCCGGCGAGCCGATTGACAACAAAGGCCCGATTAAAGCAAAAAAGACCTACCCGATTCACAGGCCATCGCCTCCGTTAACCGAACAGGAAACCAAACCCGAAATTCTGGAAACGGGGATTAAAGTCATCGACCTTATGGCTCCTTTTATAAAAGGAGGGAAAATAGGAGTTTTCGGTGGTGCCGGAGTAGGCAAAACCGTCATTATTCAGGAACTTATCAATAATATAGCCAAAGAACACGGTGGCTATTCTGTTTTTGCCGGTGTCGGTGAAAGGACAAGAGAAGGAAATGATCTGTATCGGGAAATGCACGAAGCTGGTGTTCTGGACAAACTTGCAATGGTCTTCGGCCAGATGAACGAGCCACCTGGTGCAAGGTTTAGAGTAGCCCTCGCAGCCCTTTCCATCGCCGAATACTTTAGAGATGAAATGAATCAAGATGTCCTTCTTTTTATCGATAACATCTTTAGATTTGCCCAAGCCGGCTCCGAAGTCTCCGCACTTCTCGGAAGAACCCCGTCCGCAGTAGGTTATCAGCCAACTTTGGCTGCAGAAATGGGTCAACTCCAGGAAAGAATCACATCTACCAAAAAGGGTTCGATCACCTCTCTCCAGGCAGTTTATGTGCCCGCCGACGACTACACCGATCCCGCACCTGTTGCCACCTTTGCCCATCTGGACTCTACAATCTCTCTGGAAAGATCAATCGCAGAACAGGGTATTTATCCGGCTGTTGATCCGCTAACTTCTGCCTCTCGAGGTCTCGATCCTGCAATCGTCGGGGATAAACATTACGACGTTGCCCAGGAAGTTAAAAGAGTTCTGCAAAGATATAGAGAGCTTGCAGACATAATTGCAATTTTGGGCGTAGAAGAGCTCTCCGATGAAGATAAAATTACAGTTGCCCGTGCAAGGAAAATCCAAAAGTTCCTCAGCCAACCCATGTTCGTCGCCGAAGCCTTTACCGGCCGAAAAGGCGCCTACGTTCCAATCGAAAAAACCGTAGAATCCTTCGAAAGAATCTTAAAAGGCGAATATGATAGCGTCGACGAAGGCGAATTCTACATGGTTGGAGACATTTCGGACGTGAAGAAGTAATTTTCAATTTGAAATTTTAAATTTTCATTGAATTATTAAAAAATTAAATTTTAAAACATTGAAAATTGATTAAACATTGAAAATTGTAAATTTAAAATTAATTCATGGCTTTGCATCTCCAAATAATTACCCCCGCCAAAACAGTATTTGACGACGAGGTAGACGAGGTCACCCTGCCAACCTCAACCGGCCAAATCACAGTTCTTCCCCATCACGTAGCACTGGTAACTGCAATAGAACCGGGGGTCTTAATCTATAAAAAACACCAAAAAGAAAATCATCTGGCTGCCGGTTTTGGCTTTGCCCAAGTTGGCGCAGATAACGTCAAAATTCTTGTAGATCTTGCAGCACCTGAGGAAGAAATCGAAGAGAAGAGAATTGAAGAAGCCAAAAAGCAAGCAGAAGAAGCCCTAAAGATGAAGCATACCCTCTCGGAAGAAGAATATGCAACCGCCGCCGCCAATCTCCAAAAGGCCCTTATTCAGCTTAAAATTAAGCGCCGCAGGAGAGCCTAACCCTATGGCCTACAAATCCATTACCGTTTCCGGACTTTCAGCTACGGGGACCACCACAACTGCCAAAGCCCTCTGTGAAAAATTAGGCCTCGAATATCACTCGGCGGGCGAATTCTTCCGCAAATACATGCTCGAGCATAACATTCCCCTTCATGCCCACTTACAAATTCCCGACGAGCTTGACCGGGAAATAGACGAAAAACTAACCTCTCTTGCCCAAAAAGGCGGCGTGGTCGTCGAAGGAAGATACATAGGTTACTTCACAAAGGACATGGACTACGTCCTAAGGGTTTTGTTAACCGCAGATGAAAAAACCAGACTCCAAAGAGCAATGCGCAGAACACACACCCATACTGAAACTGTGGAAGAAATTCAAAAAAGGGAGGAAGAAAATGATCGGAAGTTTAGAAAAATTTACGCCAACGAAAACTTCCTTGATCCCAAATTTTTTAACCTTGTTATAAATACAGCAAGCACAGCTCCTGATAACGTCATCTCAGAAATAGTAGAACAATTTAGCCAGCAATAATACTCTCTAAAGCAGACAAAGACAGTACCGAAGAATACAAAATAGTCGGAATTATATAATCCAAAGCGAACAAAGCTATAGAAATTAGAAGATAAGTGGTCGAAAGTTTCCCATCACCTCTCTGCTTTTTTTTCAAAATGAATCCCCATATAATCTGCAAAACCGCGACTATCACCATTACTACTGCGAAAGTACCTCCCTTGTTGGGATTCTGATATCCGATTTGGGCATAAAGACTGTTTATCTTAGGTAAAATTGCAAAAAACAAAAAGGCTGAAAAAAGCACAAGCGAAATACCAAATAGCCAGTTTAAATAAGCAAACCAGCCATGATATTTTTCATCTTTCCACATCAAATAAAACGCGATTGGCGGAAAGAGGGTTAGAAAAAAAATAATAACCCAAGACGAAGTTTTTGGCGGTGCAAACGTAGCTGCTTTGGCATCAAGCTGGGCAACTGCCTTCTGATACTCAGCATTTTTCGCTTCGGTAGTCACTTAACAAACCTTCCAGCAAGTCCGAACTTTCCGTTTAAAGCTTTAAGGAAATGGTGTTTGTCAAAGTATCCTAACTTAACTCTGTATCTCCCTTTTGTTACCTTTACGCTCTGCCCCTCTTCAACTTTTGTATGCTGCTGTCCATCAATTATCATAGAAATATCACTGCCCTCTTTAACTTTTATCTCAACCTCATCGTCCGGTGAAAGAATCACAGACGGAACCGGTAATCCATGAGCATTGACCGGTGTCATCACAAAACAGTCGAGCTCGGGATCTACAATTGGCCCTCCGGCCGACAATGAGTATGCAGTGGAACCTGTTTGTGTTGAAACGATAAGTCCGTCCCCGGATACCTCCATAAATTTTTGGCCATTCACCAGTATCTCAAGATCAATCACTCTGTACATACCTTTAACTACAACCTCATTTACTGCCCGATAAATAGCTTCCGGTTTTCTGTTTCTAGTTTCCAGTTCAATTTGTGCTTCCAGTGTCATTCTCTCGGAAACGATGAAATCTCCGGCTATAATCTTCTTCAATGCTTCTTCCCAGCCATCTTTCTCTTCGGCAGTTAAAAAACCCAAAGTGCCCAAATTAATTCCAATAAAAGGAATAGAGAGCGCCGCGTACTCGCATGCAGCATGAATCAGCGTCCCATCCCCGCCTAATGTAATAACGAGGTCCGACCTCGAAAGTTTTTCTCTGACGATTTCATGACCCCGTTCCTTCAAAAAACTTCCAATCTTTTTGGAAACTTCACGGGCTTTTTCGGTTTCAGCTACAACTACACCAAACCTCATGCTGTAATTTTAAACTCTACTTTTTGGCAACACAAATCAGACTTGTTCCAAGAGGCAAACCAAAAGTCATCCAGAAAAACCTCTCGAGCCTTGAAGTGGTTAAGAATATTTTGTTCAAAAGAGGAGACGACAATTCAAAATCAGAAGAATACTTTTTCCCTGATACTTTAGATTTTATAAAACGCACCAAATATGCCGGCAAAACCAAAAATGAGTACATATAGCTTATCTTTTGCACGTCAAATCCACTCTTTGCAAGCAAGTCTGCAAGACCACTTGATGTATATCTACGTTTGTGATGCAAAACCTCATCCCACCTGCTCCATAGCCACGAAAAAGCCGGAACTGTGATTATCAATTTTCCGTCGGCCTTAAGAATGCGCTTAATTTCCTTAAGTGTTTTTGCTTCCTCCACATGCTCCAAAACATCAAGAAGCGTCACTGCGTCGAAAGTCGCTCCGTCAAATCCTGTTTTATCAGAAGAGCCCAATTTTACGTTTTTCAACCCCTTAGATTTACAATAGTTTATCGCCTCTGCGGCATTGTCTATTCCCCAAACTTCCCCATACCTTGAAAAAGCTTTCAAATTTCCCCCTGTTCCGCACCCGATGTCTAAAATTCTGAGATTTTTTCTACCAATTAACTTAATTAACTCAATTACTGAATTTCTCTTACTAATATGCCACCAGTGGCTGTCTTCCAACTTTGCAAGATCTTCGTATAAATATTTTTCCATTGGGAGATAAATGGGCCTTGCCAGTATCAGATACTTGTTGATCCAGCTGGGATCGAGCCTGCGACATCTACTTTGTATTCGCAAGAATATATCTTGCTCATTATCTTGCTGTGGGCTCGGATGGATTCGAACCATCGACATCCACTTTATAAGAGTGGCGCTCTGCCGCTGAGCTACGAGCCCATGAGCAAGATATAAGAGTGGCGCTCTAACCGCTGCTCGCCCACCGAAATTCTGCTTTGCAGAATGAAGGTGGGAGCTCTCCAGCTGAGCCAAATTTTAGCATAAATTGCTTGGAGTTATAATCTTGCGCGGTGCACAATCTCAGCATCTACAACGTTGACATCTCTCCCATACCTGAGTCTTGAAAGCTGTTTGATCATCTCCGCTATTCGCACGTCACGCTCCAGCTTCGAAAGATCTCGCGATGTGTCCATCGAAAATGGCGGCACAGGTTCGTTATGAACAATCGTCTTTACAAAACAATGGAATCTTTCAACATTAATTAAATCCGTCTCATTAAAAACAGGCGTAAACTCGTGCTGCAGATAATTGGCATCGGTAACACCGATTCTGAAGCTCATAATTGTTCCTACGTTCCCAAAAATCGCATTTTTAACCTCCTCGTCTATTTGCCCGATAAACTGATTGGCAACAATCAGGTTCAGATGAAATTTCCTGGCCTCTGCCAGAATATCTGCAAAAGTCTCCGTGGCAAAATTTTGGAACTCGTCAACGTATAGAAAAAAGTCCGGTCGCCCCTCTTCCGGAACATCCTGACGAGACATCGCGGCAACTAATATTTTTGGCACCAAAACCAAACCCAGGAAGTTGGAATTCTCCTCACCCATCCTTCCTTTCGAAAGATTAACAATTAAAATCTTTTTATGGTCCATCACTTCACGAATATTGAAAGCACTTTTAGATTGCCCGATGATATTTCTCATCAGCTTATCTGTAACAAATCTTCCAAACTTGGAAACTATATAATCCAAAACCTCTGATTTATGAAAGTCGGATGTCTGTGCAATCTGATCAGTCCAGTATCTTCTGACTACGGGGTCTTGCACCTTTGGTAACAGTTCCTGCACAAACCTGGCATCTGTAAGTACTCTTACAATCTCCACAAAAGTATTCCCCGGTTCACTCATCACAGTAAGCATGGCGTTTCTAATTGCGTGTTCAAATCTTGGGCCGATGATTCCTGTTTTATGCGGGTCATAAAGCTTGTACATCAAACCTACTATGTTACTCGCGATAAAGTGCTTTTCCTGCTCACTGGAAGCTTCAAGCATGTTCATTCCCAAAGGTCTTTCGGTATCTGCCGGATTAAAGTAAATAACGTCTTCTGCACGCTCTGGTGGAATCTGTTCCAGGATATCCTCGGCTGCATCTCCGTGCGGATCAATAAATGCAACTCCATGGCCGGCCCGAATATCTTGCATTACAAGATATTTAAGTGTTTCGGTCTTTCCGGTAC
>MFAZ01000014.1:15003-37615 GCA_001776335.1 Candidatus Curtissbacteria bacterium RIFCSPHIGHO2_01_FULL_41_11
TTCCGATAATGTACATATGTCGTCTTCTGTCATCATCCGAGATGTAAACTTCTTTTGTTGAACCCCTATATACACTTTTCCCCAAATGAAGCCCCGAGGAAGGAATTTGCGCCGGCGCTGGAGCACGCTTTGCGTAAACCCAAAAAATTCCTGGCGTCTCGACTGTTTTATTGGGCAAATGATAGAGTGTTGCCAGCTCCTCGGAGTTAAGAACGCCCAGTTTGCCCCATAAAGGCTGGTATCTGTAAACAAAATCAATCAAAAACCGCCTCTTCGATCTGATATTTTGACTCGAAAATCCGTTGTATTCGGAATTAAACTGAGCAAATGTTGATTTTATGTTGTCCAAATGCACTTTTGCCTCTGCCTCAGTCTTGGATGAAACTACTATTCTTACCAAAACCTCAAACCCGGGCTTTGAAGTTTTACTTTCGACAGCTTCCATTTTCTTAGGATCCGGAACGCTTTTGCCCTCGCTTTTCATCTCATCTTGCTTTGTTTTAGAAACAAACTTTTTACCTGAAGCTTTCCACTTGCCGCCTGCAGGAATTGCTACTATTTGAATTGCAGCACCTTCCCCTGGCTGCATTTTGGCCAGAGCGGATGTAATCTGCGCGAGCGGATCAGTAGGAAGATCTTTATAAGTTTTAATCGGATAATAGCTGGAGCTTTTGAGCTTTAGTGCAGCAAACGCAAGTTTTCCTTCTTCGGCAAAAATATTATATTCCTCAACCTCATGTACGTCTGCACCCGGATACGCTCCATGAATTTGTTTTTCTACCAGATCTTGCAAGGATTTTGGACAGGAAATATAAAATTTCATTTCCTCCGGAAGAGCAACAATTTCGAAAGAAAAATGATCCTGCGGTTTCAAAAAGGAAAATGTACCTCCCCGATGTATAGAATAAAGCGAAGCGAACATCTGCTCCGCGGCATCAATCTTGATTTCGTTGTCCCTCGGAACAGCAACCATCAATAACACAAAATCCAAAGATCTTTCTTCTCTATCCTTATTCTTCATCCACAAAACCCAGATCCAGCCAACAGCAATGGCCAAAACACTTAAAACTAACAGCATCAAAAACAAAAACCCAAGTGAAGTCAGAAAAAGCTGCAAACCGGAAAGTAGGTCAATCTCGCCTACAGTCCTAACTGTTCCCTGTGCGCTACCGGAATCAACAGGCATTTTATTTATTACCTCCCCTAAAAATAATTTTCATTGTATGTTTATGTGCCAATTTAAAAAGCCTGCCAATCCAAATAGCAAGAGCCGCAATACTTGAAACTCCAACAACAATTTTCGCACCCGGCGCACCTTCGACCTTACCTTCAATTTTTGTTTCTTGACCCTTTTTATATGTCTCCTCGGAAACAGGCAGGCTCAAGTTAGTACCCTGCCTGACAACTTTGTCAGCCTCTTCCTCTGGTATCTTTACTCCAGCGTCCTCAACATCGGGAGGAAGTTTCAGCTCTTGCCTTTTAAGATCCGGTAGCTCTTTCTCGATCTTATCCAGAGCCTCCTTACGCATTACCTCAGAAGTGCTGATTATTTCCGCCATCAATTTGTCTTCTTCTGCCTTTGCAGCTGTAGCATTGATTGGTTCTTGCTCCTTAGCTTTTGTAGACGCGCTTGGAGGGGGCGTCGGGAAAATCTGCTTATCTTGTTTAGGTTTTATAACTTTTTGAGACTTAGGCTGTATGTTCGTATCGGACATTGAAGTCATTATATAGGAAATTGTTGTATTGTTGTATTGTTGTATTGTTAAAAAAAATTACAAGAAGATCGGGAAGAATCTAAAACAATTTAGCAATATAACAATTATTTCTTAACAATTACTTTTTACTCTTTTTTAAAAAAAGGAAATCATAAACTATGCCAAACAAGCTTCCGCCAGATGCCCCGATGATATATAAAATCAAGTCATCCCACTTATAAATCAAACTTAAAGGTCCAACTACTCGTGCGGGATTCAAAGATCCGCCGGAAATTGAATAAGAAAATAATACACTCACCAAAACTGCAAGACCGACAACCAAAGGTCCAAAGCTAATAGGCCCTTTTTTATCAACAATAGTCGCAAAGTAGGCAAAAACTAAAAAGGCGGTGGCAAGAGCCTCTACCACCACAGCACTTTGAAAAGAAACGCCGGCCCCAATTGAAGGTGCGCCCAGCGAAAAATCAATCGCCCTGCTGCCAAAAATATAAAGTAGAGTAACTGCGGCCGCAAAGCTGGCAGCAATTTGAAAAAGTATGTACATAACAGCCTGAAAGGTCTTCATCTTCCCACTAAGCCACAAAGAAAGAGTTATCGCTGGATTAAGATGAGCACCGGAAATATGAATAGTAGAGTACATGGCAACAGCTACCACCAGCCCGAATGACAAGGCTACGCCAAGGGCACCCAACTCTCCCCAAAATTTATTAGCCAGAAGTGTACCGCCTGAAATAACCACAATTACAAAAGTACCGAAAAACTCACAAATATATGCCCGCCAGTCTACAAACGGATTTACAAATGATGAAATCTTCACACCAAAATTAGAACACTTTTATGAAAGCAGAACAAGTATTAGATTGAAAATTAGTCAGGAGTCTTCTCTGGTCCGCGATTTCGGTAAGTTTTTTAGGCTTTGCGCAAAAACTTACTCTGGAGTTTTTTCCGGTCCTCTGTTTCGGTAAGTTTTAATAAAATCCTTGATCTTGTCCAAGTCCGGCTCATCCATTTTAAGTAATCTCCCCCAGGCAACCAGTGCAATTTTGCTATCATTGGCTTCTCTCGGTGTTAGAATCACTTTCCAATCATCACTACTGGCAATATCCTTCAAGTTATTTTTAACTTCCTCACCTAAATCACTCCTGTAAGCAATCCAAGCGTGTCCATGTTCCAGGTTGTGTATTGCCTGCTCGTCAGGGATTGCTGAATCATAAATGCCATTTTTGGCAGCACCTGCCCAATGAGGACCGGAAGTTGGTGGATTAGAATTATATCCGGAACCAGCTGTTCCTTGTGTTATATGATTTCTAGAAACAATGTCATATTCAACAGTACCCGCAACAGGCGAGGAAACAGGCGCAGGCTTGATTGAATCTGATCCTCCCTGCATCGCTTGCTCCCCCAAAACAGATGGTCTTGAAAAAAACCAGATGCCGACTCCCAAAATGAGAACAGTGGGCACTAAAAACCAAACCAAAAGCGGTATTCTTCTAATAAAATCCATAATAGCCTATATTATATCAAATAAGGTCATATATATCACCAATGCAACTTAATTAACAGTTACCGAGCCTTTAGCTGATGGATTCAGGTGATCATGGAAACCCCACGTGCCCTTTTTTGTAACTGTAACAGTTGCGGAAGCTCCGGGTGCCAAATTCAACACAAACTGACCGTCAGTTAGCTCCTGATTCGACGTATGGGTTGGATGTGGGTCGCTTGCAATACCGCCATTCTTCTCTGAAGAATTTGTCCATGTAACACTCCCGTCTGAGTTAACATTAGATGTCGCAGGGCTAAAACCACTCTCATCCAAAGTAATCGTTACTGCATCACTTACTTGGGAAGTAGATTGCTGTTGTGTCTGATTTTGTGTCGAATCACCAGTCGCAGTGTTCGAACCGCTCTTATAGAGATTGCAGGCAGAAAGCACAAGCGCTGAAGACATAACAGCACCAGCCATTAATATTTTTCTAATACCAAGCATATGATCACCTCCTTAATCCTTGATTATTGAATATTGTACTTTACCAAAAAAACTGAAGTCGGACAAGCCGCCTATATTCGCTTCGCTCATGTAATCTCTTCGAAATTAGAACTTTCCATAAGATCCAAAAACGTCAATTTTACCTTCCACCACTGCCATTACAGCGCGAGTAATATCCGGTGTTAATTTGTAATATGCACTCTGATCTGGACTCTCACCAAGTTCCTCAATTAACGCATCCCTAAAAGCTTGTCTAATCTCTGTATTTACGTTAATTTTGACGATTCTACCAATTTTAATTGCTTCTTGCACCTGATCAGCCGGTATTCCAGATCCTCCATGCATTGAAAGAAAAGTATTCGGTAGTGCTTCTCGAATCAACTTCAAAAGCTCAAAGTCTAAATCCGGCTGGTTTGGAAAGGTCCCATGGACGTTCCCAAAAACCGCAGCAAAAATATCAACACCGGTCTCATCTACAAATTTTTTTGCCCGAATTGGATCTGTAAAGGATTTCTTGATTTCTTCTATGCTAATCTCATCTGTGTGAACCTCACTGGAACCGGGTAATTTATCGATCTCCCCCTCAACCAACAGGTTTTTCGCATGCGCCGCGACCACTACTTTTTTAGAAAGCTCCACATTTTCCTCGAATGGAAGCCCGGACCCGTCAAAGTGAACATCGTCAAAACTCGCAGACGTACCCCCACTCATATTAATTGCAGCTAAACAATCTTCAACACTTTTTGCGTGGTCCAAATTGAGAAGAATGGGTATTCCATACTCCCTTTTCGCATTCAAAACCAAGTCAACAATATTTCCCAGGCCAAAATACCCTACCTCTCCCTGGGAAAACTCCAGCATCACTGGAGAACTTTTTTTCTTTGCAGCCTCGCAAACAGCCTTGAATATATCAAGGTTGTCAACATTAAATGCTCCAATTGCGAAATTTTCTTTCTCAGCTTTCTCAAACCATTCTCGCGCTGTCATTATTTCCATTGTATCTAAATTTAAAAAAATATGTCTTACTTTTTTATTACTCTTTTCCGATTGTTTCTTTAATCTTGGGTATTAGAATAACAACATGAAGAGTAAAGGCTCTCTTGGAATCAAAAGGCTGTTCAGGGAAAGCCTGTTCTTTCAGATATACGAACTAATTAGATCTGATGTGAGGTAAATTATGGGTATCGGGATGGCCAGAAAGTCAAACGGCTGGCTATTGCGAATAAGCGAAGTGCTAAAGGTTCCACGTGCACCTTAACCCTTAATCATATATCCGTAACCGCGCACGCTTTGAATCAACTTAGCCTTATGTCCATTGTCAATTTTCTTCCTTAAATATCCAATATAAACGTCGACAGCCCTAGTTTCCATGTCTGGAGAATAAAGCCATACCCTATTTAAAATCATTTCGCGAGTCAGTACCCGTCCCTGATTAAGCATCAAATATTCCAGAAGTTTAAATTCTTTTGGAGTAATATCTATTTTCTTCCCGGCCCTTTTTACCTCTATAGCTTCAGTATCTATTTCCAAGTCACTAACCACAAGTTTCGAAGAAGTCACGTGCTTAAGTCTTGCCCTAACCCTTACTAAAAGTTCATCAGCATTGTAAGGCTTGGTCACATAGTCATCAGCTCCAAGATTGAAACCCTCTACAATATCACTTACCTTTCCTCTGGCAGTGACTATCACAACCGGCAGTTCCGGATAATTCTTTCTAATTTCCTGAAAAACAGTTTCGCCGGTAATATCCGGAAGACCCAAGTCAAGAATAACCAAATCCGGCTTCACTTTCTCTAACATTTTCAAAGCCTCAGAACCGCTGCCAACAGTTCTTACAGAGTAACCCGCATCGGAAAATAATGCTGACAAAAAATCTCTTTGATTTTCGTTGTCCTCTACTATGAATATTGAATCAGTCACGGCAAGATTGTACATGAGAGGTACAAATCAAACAAGTACCCTGTTATTACTTATTTCTTTAGGCCCGCAGTTCTGCATTGCAGAACAAAAACCGCAAGAAATTTACTTATTACGAATTTCTTACTATTTTCCTGTTCAACTTTTATTTTAAAAATATAGCATGTGCTCATGAATATTTTAGCTAAAGTTACTTATAACCAAAATCGCGTGCGCTCGATAGATAAAACATAAGGAGTAAAAATGAAAATATTAACATTAAATGACTCAACACAAATATTAATAGGACCCAGTCCAATAGAAGATCGCCAAATCTTAACGGATCCCTGGCCTAGTCTCAGGGAACACAGGCGTGGAATAACGTTTATCAGAAATCATCCGTGTGAACTTAGCGATTTCGATAATTCTCTCCATAAGAATGCCGAAAAAATTCAGCCTGTAGAATCCCTGAGAGGGGGTGACAGAAAATAAATGACAGATCCGATAGGCAACCAAGGTCAACAAGACGAAAACCCATATGGGGACAGTAGTGGGCAGCAAGACACAGAGTAGTCCATAAGGTAAACAGAAATTATACGGGGCAGTTACAAAATACAAATGCCAAGTGGCGGCTAGCTACAAAAATTAAATTCTTACTAACTGCCCTTTATAACACCTTAATGTTTAGCTTTTCGGCAGGAGAATAGTTACCGTGGTCCCCTTTCCAGAAACTGAATCAATATTAATTTTCCCCCGGTGCATTTCAATAATCGATCTTGTAAGGTATAAACCAATACCTAGTCCTTCCTTTAAACTTTGCTTACCTTTGTAAAATCCTTCAAATATTCGAGGCAAATCCTCTTCAGAAATTCCAGAACCCTCATCTTTCACTTTCAATACGAAATAGGGCAGTGTTTGAGAAAGCTCAACTGTAATTGTCGAATAAGCCAAAGAAAACTTGGCAGCGTTATTTAAAATATTCAGAAAGGCTTGGATCAGCTTGTCAAAATCTCCCATAACAACTGCCTTCTCATCCATTAGCTTATCTTTAAAAATTAGCTTCCGTTTATGTGAAACTGCACGAAAATCAATAATTACCCGTCTCATTAATATCCGTAGATTTACTGGTTTCCAATGATATTCCAGCTTCCCTGTTTTAATCTGATCAATCTGAAACAGTTCGTTTACCATCATAATCAGTCTTATTGTTTCCCAATGAACCACCCTCGCCCATTCTCTCTTGGGTTTTTTCCCTTTTGATAGGGTTTTATTGATTAAGTCTGAATAAAGATTAAGTGTCGTAATAGGTGTTCTAAGCTCGTGGGAAGCAAGTGATATAAACAGATCCCTTGTTTTTAAAGAATCAGCAAGCTCTTTGTAAAGTTGAGCTTTTCTAATAGCCATACTCGCAAAAGAGGCAAATATTCTAAGCATTGCTTTCTCTCGGCTAAGCGTACGATTTTCTGAAAAAGAATAAACAGCAATTATTCCCAAGCTTCTCTTTTTATACGAAAGCGGAATATATGCAGCCCATTTGATGACTTTTTTGCTACGGGATTTTAAGTCAACTATCTCTTCTCTTTTTTCTACCTTAAGTTCGTCATATTTGGCGGCCTTAATAGCAAACTTGAGCAACTTTTCTTGTGACTGACTTTCTAAAGTACCCCAAACTCTTTCCAGCTCGCTGTTTTTCCATAGAAAAAGTGCTCCATGAGCCGCATTTAAAATTCTTAAAGCCTCTTTTGTAATAATCTCGCAGGTTTCGGGAATTGTTAAAGGTGTTAGAAGTTTAAGCCCGGAACGGTATAGGTTTTCGATCTGTTCTGAGATAGTTATATCTTTCCATATACCTACAAAATTAACTACTTTACCTTGCCGGTTTAAAATAGGCGTAATAGTATGATCCGCCCAGAATAATTTTCCGTTTTTCCGCCTGTTGATAACTTTAGCCCTGAAAGTTTTACCTGCGAGAATCGTTGACCACAATCTTTCGTAAAATTTATTGCTTAAAAGTCCGGATTTGATAATTCGGGGTGTTTTACCTAAAACATCCTGCCGCCTGAAACCTGTGACTCTTTCAAAGCTTCTGTTGGCGTACTCAATTTTTCCTTCCTTAGTGGTTATAAAAACACTGTCTGCAGTAGCTTCTACTGCCTCGTAAAACTTCTGAAGACCGATTCTGGTTTCTTCGTTATCAGATTTTTTTCTCTTAGGCATAAAAAATGACCCCTCCAGAAATTACATCTATACCATAAGAAAAAATCAGTTTCAACTGCGCAGAAAAATGCAAAGGAGGATATCAGTGTCGTGGTTTTCGCTCTGAATATATCTTTAGTCCACCAAAACCGTTAGCTGCAGCCATTCCCATATAAGGAATCCAGAATATTGATTTAATTGTCGTATCAAATCCTCCAAGGGCTAGTCCCTGCATAATAAAGATGAACATAATCGTGAATTCAAAAATAGAAATTAAAGTCAAAAGTACTACAGCCCTCAACGTTCCCACAAACCACAAAAAAATAGCCGGTAAAAACATAACAATTCCGAGAATCATTGCATTTAAGAGCTCACGCGAAATAACCAGATCCCAAATGTTAAGAAAAATAAATACAAAAAATAAATTAACTTTTAAAAATCTCTTCTCAGCTTTTCCTGAAAGTCTAAAAAAAGATTTTATTTGACCAAAATCCACCTTAGTCCTCCAGTTTTGAGATTTTATCGAGTCGTCTTTGGTGTCTGTCACCTTGAAACTCAGCTTCAAGCCAGGTTGTTACAGCCCGTTTTGCTTCGTCACTCGTAATGAATCTCGCTCCGAGCGACAAAACATTAGCATCATTGTGCTCTTTTGCAGCTTTTGCGATATCCGCTTTCCCGCTATTGTAAACTGCCGCTCTGATCCCTTTAATTTTATTGGCTGCGATTGCTTCCCCGTTTCCAGACCCGCCGATTACTATTCCTAACGATTCCGTATCGTCAACCACCTTTTTGACACATGGGATAATAAAGTCCGGATAATCATCCTCCTCATCCATCTCAAAAGCCCCAACGTCCTCGACGTCATAGCCTTTGATTCCGAGGTATTTAATAAGTTCCTTTTTTAAATAGAAACCTGCGTGATCGGAAGCTATGTATATTTTCATGCATTACTTACGTCATTGCGAGGAACGCAGCGACGAAGCAATCTTAATTCAGATTCTTTCGCTTCGCTCAGAATGACAGCCTTACAAAAAAAGATGCTTTCGCACCTCTTATTTAAATCTTAACTGTTTTTCAGGGAAAAGAGCAAATTTTATTCTATCTATTTCGTCAGCTCGACAAGCTTTTCATAACTCAAAACACCCGGATACATCTTTCCGTTAACAAAAAACGTCGGCGTCGATTGAACTCCAAGTTTTTCGCCAAGATTCTTATCAGAGTTTATATCGCCGGTTGCATCTCCCATATCATTCTTAAATTGATCTATATTCAAACCAAGACTGGAAGCATATTCAACTAACTTAGCATCAACATTGCTAAGACTTGACCATTCCGCCTGTTTTTCGTAAAGCAAGTGATGCATTCCCCAAAACTTTCCACCAATACCCGCGGCCTCTGCTGCTCTCGCTGCACTCATAGCATTGGCATGCGCTTGCGTCAGTGGAAAATGCCTGTAAATGAAGTAAACATTGCTGCCTTTGTCTTCCAGAAATTTCTTGACAATCGGATCAGCCTGTTTGCACGCAGGACATTGGTAATCTCCGAACTCTACGATAGTCGCAGAAGCTGAAGCTTCCCCAAGCGTATGGACTGCTCCCGCAACTAAATTAACATTTGCGCTTTGGACATCCGGACTTTTACCGCTTCCGCCCCGGCCAAGAAGCAAAGCCCCCACAACCACAAGGAGCAAAGTTGAAACACCAATGCCTATAAAAAATTTACTCTCTGTGCTCATTTTATCTTTGGGAATTTTATCAGATATAACATTAAAAGGGTAATTACAAGAAAAGCTGCCGCAGAAAAGAACGGAATAGTGGCAAAACCCAAGTACACGACCTGTTTTTGTGAACAGTCATTTATAAGACTGCAGGAGATAGGGTTAATTTCATCTAAGGCAGTCCATTGTATTAAATAATGGTAGATGGCAATAAAGGCTCCAATAACAGAAAGTGGCAGTGCATAATAGACTACATTTTTATCTTTTCTTGCAATGGCTACTGCAAAAATTATCGCCAGTGGATACATAAGGATTCTTTGATACCAACAAAGCTGACATGGGTAAAGGCCCTTAATTTCGGAAAAATAGAGGCTGCCCAACGTTGCCACCCAGGCTTGCAAGAAGGCAATATAAAGAGCATATTTCGACAATTTCTTTAAAAACATCGTGAAATCTTACCTCAAAACGCTCAGGCAATCAAATCTTTCATATTGAATTCAGGCTCGCCAAGTTTTTTATAATGAGCGGAAATGTCAATCTTTTTCTTCACCGCACTTGTCAACGGTGACACTTCCGCCGGATCATTTATTATTGTCGCCCCGACAATTCTCATCAACCCTCCAATGGTCTTAATAAAAATTCTAGTTTTTTTACCTGCTTCAAAAGTACCCCTCTCAACAACCTCATCAGCAAACTTTTCGTCTGTCACTCCCAAAAATGAATATTTACCTTCAAAAAACGTGTCCGAATATGAAGACGCTGATTCAAAAAGCGTTTTGACCCCGCTCATAGTTCTTGCAACCGCAGCTCCTTGAGACGTTGCATTGGCCCAATTTCCCATAATGTGTTCCCGCTCAAAAATCACGTCGTGAAACTGGGCACAATCACCGGCAGCGTAAATATCAGGCAAACTTGTTTCCAAATACTCATTGGTTACAATTGCCTTGTCAATTTTTATCCCGCTGCCTTCAAGCCAGGAAAAATCGCTCTTTATTCCTATACCCACGCCCACAACATCACATCCAAAAGTCTTACCGGATTTTGTTTTTACCACCCCAACAACCCTTACAGGGTGCAACCCTGCTATAGGCTCGAACTTCTCTACCTCCTCGCCTGCGACAACCCTAACCCCGTTTTTCTCAAGTTCTGATTTAATTATTCTGCTGGAATCGAAATCGAGCTTTCCTGCCCAGTAATAAGGTTCCCTCACAAGAATTGTTACTTCGCCAATCCCGTTTGCTTTCATTCCTTCCGCAAAATCAAGGCTCACCAACCCTCCGCCGACTATGACCCCTTTTTTGCTTGCCCCTCGGGGTGAACCCTCGGGGTGAACCCTGAGTCTCGAAGGGCCACTTTTGCAGGTTTCAATAAATCTGTCAGCATCTTCCAAAGTCCTCAAATAATGGATATTTTCAAGATCATCACCCGGAACTGAAAGTTTTAATGGATACCCGCCAACCGCAATTAGCAGTTTGCCAAACTGATATTCTTCTCCTCTCTCATTTTTTAATCTGTGAGTTTTTGAATCTAAACTTACTACTCGTGCTCCCTTGACTAGCTCTATTTTATTTTCCTCATACCACAGGGTTTTTTTTAAAAATAGAGTTTCTCTTGTAACTTTGTGTGTAATATATTGGGGCAGAAGCACCCGCGAGTACTCCTCGTGAGGCTCATCAGTAATAATCGTAATCGAAGAATTAGGGGTTAAACCCCTAATCACCTCAGCTGCAGTTGTACCCGCTGCTGAACCACCAACAATTAAAAAGTCTGTTCGTTTCAAATGGATACTCCTGAAATTCCGAAGAAATTCAGTGCTTCGCCAGCTGCAAAACCAATACCTGCAGCCAAAAGTCCAATTACAATTGTTTCGACAACTTTGTTGCTCAAACTTCCCTTATTCAAAAACCAGCGCGTAGCACCTATCAAAATCATGACCAGAATTGAAACAACAACCGAAGCAATGAGCGCACGAGATAGCGGCCGTAAAAAAATAAAAGGCAAAAGTGGCGGAATCCCAGCCATTAGATAAAACAACCCAATGACAATTCCGGCAAGTGTGGGCGAGTCTTCTTTTGCAAGACCAAGCTCATCACGCATCATTACCTTGAGCCAAAGTTCGGGGTCGGATGTGACTTTTTTCGTCAAAATTTCTACAGTTTGCTTATCAAAGCCGTAATTTTCGTAAATCTCGCGAATCTCGTCTCTTTCCACCTCCGGTTTATACTCCATCTCCCACCGTTCGATTTTCTCCATCTGTTCATAAAATTCCCTTTGAGATTTCACAGCTAGATAATTTCCCAAGGCCATCGATGCGGCTCCGGCGATAATCGTCAATGCGCCGGCAATAACCACAATTGTTTGATCTGTTACGCTCCCCGAAATTCCCACCAAAAACCCGATAGCCGTAACCACTCCGTCATTTGCACCAAAAACAATATCCCGTAAGAAACCGCCACTTGTGGGATGCTGAGGTTCTCTTTCTGCTATTTTTGCTCCCGGTTGCATAATAAAAATTTTAAATTTTAAATTTTAAATTGAAAATTGTCATGGGTATTCCTGCTCTCCCGTCTCCTCATCCACAAGTATTATCGCTTTAGTCGGACAGGACTCGGCGGCCAGTTTCACAACATCCGGCGGATCTCCTTCGCCCTCCAAAACAACAGCCTTGTTTTCGCTGTCCAGCTCAAAAGTCTCCATGGCCAAAGCCACGCAGCTTGCGGCTCCTATGCACAAATCCCTGTCAACGGTAATTTTCCATTTTTTTGCCATTTTTAGTCTAAAAAAGGTATCGTAGGCCAAAAAAATAACATGGCGTACGAATCTTTAAAATCAAATGCCGCAAAGTACATCCATACTATAAATCCAATCGCAAAATATACAGTCCCAATCATAAAAATTACCAGTGTCCGCGTTCTTAACATATTCATCTACCAGTGAGCTTTCTGACGGCTTCCAGCGGTAAAAAGACGCATTTCAGCCTTGCGGGGGCAATATCCCCGCCGATTAACACCAAAACGTCCTGCCCGGTTATTCTCTCAATAGCTTTTACCGACTTTCCCTTAATCGCTTCGGAAAGTATAGAGGAAGATGCAACCGATATTGCACAACCGCTTCCCGTAAACTTAACGTCTTCTATCTTACCTTTCTTTATTTTAAAGAAAAAGATAACCCTGTCGCCACACAGAGGATTTACTTGTTCCACAACAACGTCAGGCTTTTTCATTTCCCCGAAGTTCTGCGGGTTTCTCCAGTGCTCTAAAATTTCTTCGCGGTATAAATCCATAATTCCCTACTTCGTCATTGCGAGCAAACGAAGTGAGCGCGGCAATCTTTTTTTAGATTGCTTCGTCGTAAAACTCCTCGCAATGACAAATCATTTTATATCTTAAATACTTTTTTTACCTTTCCAATCCCTTCTACCAATCTATCCACTTCTTCCTCGGTGTTATAAATATAAAAACTCGCCCTGGCAGCAGACTCAATTTGCAAAAATTCCATCAAAGGTTGCGCGCAATGGTGTCCGGAACGAATGGCAACTCCCTCCGAATCGAGAATTGACGCAACGTCGTGTGCGTGCGCGGGTCCAACATTAAATGCTACGACACCACCTCGCACTTTAGCATCCAAAGGTCCATAAATTGTCACATCTGGTATCTCCGACAATTTTTTAATCGCATGCTCGGTCAGCTTGATCTCATGTTTTCTGACATTTTCCATTCCGATTTTAGAAAGATAATCAACAGCAGCCCCCAACCCTATCGCTCCTGCAATATCCGGCGTTCCTGCTTCAAATTTCCATGGCAATTCATTCCAGCTGGATTTTTCCAAGACAACTTTACTGATCATTTCCCCGCCAAACAAAAACGGTGGCATCTCTTCAAGCAACTCACGTTTTGCCCACAAAACTCCGATTCCTGTCGGCCCCAGCATTTTGTGTCCGGTAAAAACATAAAAATCGCATCCGATTGAATCTATATCAACCGGCATGTGAGGAACGGCCTGCGCCCCATCAATTAGTATTTTTGCTTTTGGAGCTTCCCGATGAACAATAGACGACAAACGATTAGCATTGTTAATAATCCCTAAAACATTCGAAACATGGAAAAAAGCAACCAACTTTGTCTTCTTAGTCAATGCATTCTTAAAGGCAACTAAATCAACTTCCCCGTTTTCATGAATAGGCCGAAGGCCCTGAGCCTGTCGAAGGGGTACGATCTTGAGGACCGCTCCGTTTTCCAATGCCAACTGCTGCCAAACGACAAAATTAGAATGATGTTCGGCAACCGTCAGGACGATCTCGTCCCCACGACCGATATTGTTTCTCCCCCAACTGTACGCAACCAAATTGACAGCCTCAGTAGCATTCCTCACAAAAATAATTTCCGCGGAATCTTTAACTCCGACAAAATCTGCTACCTTCCTTCGGGCATTTTCCATTAACTCCGTCGCCTCCACACTTAGAGTATGAATTCCTCTGTGCACATTGGCATTTGATGTTTTATAAAAGTTGGAAATTGCCTCAATTACCTGCTTCGGCTTTTGGCTCGTTGCAGCATTATCCAGATAAGCGAGTTGCTTACCGTTAATTCTCCTTTTAAGAATTGGGAAATCTTCCCGAATTTTAGATACATCAATCACTCTTTACACCTCATCTCTTTGCCTTTCTTAGCGATTTTCTTCCTATTGGGCTCTCCAAAGTGAAATCTGCATTACGGTTTGAGAATCGTGATTCAAATAATCAAAAAAGTCTGCAACGCTCATTTTCTCTCCCTTTATTTCCAAATCCCTTTTCCGAAACAGTTCTTCTTCACTTAAATCCCCTAAAAAATCCAATATCTCGTTTGATGTCCTAAATAGTTCGCGAATTATTTCCGGCAGATTACTTTCTCTAAAGGTTTCAATTAACTTACCGTTAACTCCTCCAATATTTTCAAAAACAGCTGTCTCAACCACTCCACCCGCAAGCAACCTTTTGGCGGCTTTCAAAAACTCCCCGTCCCAATAAAGAGCAGCTGCCGCCAATGTTTTTGGACTATTTCGGCATGCAATCACCTCTTCCATTTTTTCTCTATCGCTGGCTGTTTTTGCCAGTTCTTCAACCAGCGAAATCAAGGCAGTCCGCGATACTTGGGAAGTCTCCAAAAATTCAAATTTTCGGGGCGTATTTTCCAATAACTCATTCATACTTCCACAAACACCTCATCACCTTCAACACTAACTTCGAAAGTTTTTAGCGGCTCCGCAGCAGGAGGCAAAACATTTGCACCGGTTTTGACATTGAATTGCGATCCATGACACGTACATTCGACAACCTCCCCGTGCATTAAGTGGTTCTCATCCAGCTCACATTGTTCATGTGTACAAATATTAGAAGTGGCGTAAATTTTCCCATCGACGTTAAAAAGCGCAACCGGCTCGCCATTTACATCTACCTTCTTAAGCTCTCCTTCCGGCACTTCTGATACTTTTGCGACCTTAATTTTCATAAATAATTTTCAATTTACAATTTAAAATTTTCAATCAATTTCTAAATGTATTAATTTTCAAATATTGAATCATTGTAAATTCAATGAAAATTGAGAATTAAAAATTAAAAATTTACCGATTTTATCCTTTCCAGGATCGGTTTAGTAAAACCTTCAATTAACATCTTCTCAGCCTGTTTTTTTGAAAGTCCCCTGCTCATCAGATAAAAGAGCATCTGCTCATCTACTTTTCCGACAGTTGCCGCATGTCCTGCTTTTACATCCGGCTCTAATATCTCCAAAGCAGGCGTGTCATCGCCCATCTTTGCCTCGTCAAATAAAAGCGCATCACTTCTTAAATACGCATCCGAACCTTTCGCACCTTTTTCTATTTTGACCGAACCTCGGAAGTCAAACTGCGACTTTCCTCTCAATACAGCTCTCACATTCACGTTCGATTTTGTATTTGGTGCAGCATGGGTTATATATGCCTCAAGTGCTCTAACCTCATCACCCTTCCCCAGTACCAACCCTACAACCTCAACAGATGCATTTTCCCCCGCCAAAATAATCTCTATTTTTTTTTCTCCATCCAAGTTTATTGGAATCACTCTTACTTGATCCTTTTTAAGAATTATCATCGAAGCACCGCCTTATGTCCCAACAAATGGCTAATAACACAAATAAACCCTTGCAACGTCCTCACTTTCACTGAACCGTCAGACTGTTCAAATGCGCAAATCGCGGCATTTAAATCCGATATCTTGGCAACTTCTCGTTCGTCAAACCAAAGCTGTCTTACTCCCATTTCCGGTTTCTCTTCTACCTTAAAACCAACTTTTCTTTCCCTCGCAAGTTGCGCAAGATCTTCGATTGATTTATAAAGATCTGCCAATTTATATTCTGCAAGATGTTCCTCTCGTTCTATCATTCCACTGCTCCTTTTTTAAAATACTCCATTCTCCTTCTTACCGATTCAAAAATCTTTTCCTTTTGGTCCATGTTTGCTACCTTTGCCACTTTTACACCATCCACCTCAATACCCATGAAAAAAGGCGGAACTCTGTCACCGGCATCTGGGTCTTCCATCCATGCAACACTGTCCATCCCAGTAGACATCTCTCTCAGATTAAACCCAAGTTCGCGCAAATAATCGCAAAATGGATCATAAGTAACCTCAAGATCCATAGGATCATACCCAGCTCTCTCACTCATCCCGTCGCTCCTTTTTTAAAATACTCCTTCATCGGTTCCCAATAATATTCATGCCACCCACTATCAATATCCTCCGCTTTATCATCCGGTACATTTTCCTGAGTTAATTTCAACTTTGTTCCCTCCGAGCCAGAGCGCCCTCCGGGCCGCCGGCCGTCACCCTCACCAAAAAGCTCAATCTTCAGATCAGAATAATGTCCTTCCGGCCAATCATTTGCTCTCCACTTTTGCACAATCTTTTTCCCAGGAACAAGCTTCACATTCTCTCCGATTAATTCTCCATCCCAAATATCAAATTTCCCGCCAGCTTTTGCCTCAAACTTTACATTTGCACCGGTAAACACAGCATGCTTTTTGGCATCGACATATGCCTCATAGACTTCCCGTGGCGTCGCATTTATAAAAACTTGTTGCTTAATTGTCTTCATCCTACCGTTCCTTCTTCTAATAAACCCATTAACTCCTTATATTTTTGAATTTGATCGTCTGAAACCCAAATCCCTTTTTGATCCGAGTTAAAGTTATGAAATACTGCGTAACCGGAACCATCTTTCTTGATTAAAATCCCAAAACCTGATTCCTCATCACCAAAAGGCGCTATTCTTATTTCCAAATCATTGGTTCGAACATTTTGCATTAACTGTTTCAAATCGTCGGCCACTTTAAAAAACCTTTGTATGTAATCTGCACCTACAAAATCCACTGCATCTCCTCCAAATAAATCTTTTGCGCTTTTGCTTTCAAATTCCAAGCTCATCCCACCGCTCCTTCTCTCACGGAACTAGACAAAAGTTGCGATATCGCTGGAATTACACCAACAAAACCTCTTGCTGAATCAGGATTATCTATAAAAGTCCAAATTCCAAAGCTAAAAGTGTTGCTAACCACGATAACCATCGTTTTATCAAATCTATCCTCAGGTATATGAAGGATATTAAGTTCTATACACGGCTCAAGAATTTTTACACCTTTTCTTTGTAGCTTTTCCTTCAACTCGTTATACGGCATCTCCAACTCTGTACCCCAAGGATGTTCAAAATCTACTCTCTCTATAATCACCCTACGCTCCCCTCCATGTTTAACTGAATCAACCGATTCAGCTCCACCGCATATTCAAGCGGCAATTCTTTGACGATAGGTTCTATGAAACCATTGACGATTAACGAAGTTGCTTCATTTTCGGATAAGCCCCGACTCATTAAATAAAACAATTGTTCCGCATCGATTCTGGAAACCGAAGCTTCGTGACCGATGCGCACATTGTCTTCCGCAACCTTCATCGTCGGGTATGTGTCGGATCGAGACTTCTCGTCTAAAATCAAAGCATCGCACCTCACATTGCACTTAACCCGCTCTGCGTTTTTGATAATTTTGACGAGTCCTCGATATGAGGTCCGACCTCCATTAACGCTAACCGATTTAGAAATGATCTCCCCGCTTGTATCAGGCGCCAAAAACATCAACTTGCCACCTGCATCCTGGTGTTGTCCTGAGTTCGCTAGAGCAAGGGACAAAATCTCTCCTCGTGCTCCCCGTCCGACCAAATAACAGCTTGGGTATTTCATCGTGATCTTGCTACCGATATTCCCGTCCACCCATTCCATTGTTCCTTCCTCTTCCACAAACGCCCGTTTTGTCACCAGGTTATAAACATTGCTGGACCAATTTTGGATTGTTGTATATCGGCACCTTGCTCCCTTTTTGACAAAAATCTCCACAACTGCGGCGTGCAAAGAATCCGTTGTATAAACCGGGGCCGTACAACCCTCGACATAGTGGACATACGCACCTTCGTCAACAATTATTAAAGTCCTCTCAAACTGCCCCATATTGGCAGCATTAATCCTAAAGTAAGCCTGAAGCGGGATATCGACAGAAACGCCCGGTGGAACGTAAATAAAGCTGCCTCCGGACCATACAGCGCTGTTTAGTGCCGCGAATTTATTGTCCGCAGCGGGAATAGACCTTCCAAAATACTGTTTGACCAAATCCCCGTATTCCCGCAAACCCGTATCCATATCCATGAATATCACACCTTTGTCTGCCCACTGTTTCTGGAAGGAATGGTAAACAGACTCGCTTTCATACTGGGCGGTCACTCCGGCCAGAAACTTTTTCTCCGCCTCCGGGATCCCGATCGCATCGTAAGTGTCTTTTATTTCTTTTGGTAAATCTTTCCAGGATTTTTTCTGGGAATCTGTCGGTTTTATGTAATAGAAAATATTTTCAAAGTCGATGGTAGAAAGATCCGCCCCCCATGTCGGCATTTTCTTAGCAAGAAAAATCTCCAAAGCCCGCAGCCTCTGCTCCCTCATCCACTCCGACTCACTTTTCATCTCGCTAATCTGCTCAACCACGGCCTTCGATAGACCTTTTTTGGCCTTAAAAACATAATTCTCCGGCTTGGAGAAACCATACTGGTATTCGTTCGGTACAACTACTCCATTTGCCATAATGCGTATCCTTTCTCCTCAATCACCTTTGCCAAATTCGTCTTTCCGGATTTTACAATCTTCCCATCTACCATCACATGCACAAAATCAGGCTTCAGGTATTTAAGGATCCGTGCATAGTGCGTTATTAGAATCAATGACGATCCCGTATCGTTAAGCCTGAATTGCTTGATAGCTTTTGCGACGATCTTCAATCCATCCACATCGAGTCCGCTGTCAATTTCGTCCAAAATAACCAGTTTAGGTTTCAGAGCCATCATCTGCAAAATCTCGTTGCGCTTTTTCTCTCCTCCGCTAAAACCTTCGTTTAGAGAACGGCGCAAAAAATCATCCGAAAGTTTCAAAGAAGATGCATATTCCAGAAGCTGCTGGCGGAACTGGCTTATACCAACATTGTCATTGCGAGGAGTCGTAGACGACGAGGCAATCTTTCTCCGTTTAGATTGCTTCGCTTCGCTCGCAATGACAGAAGAACGAGCTCTGCGTAAAAAATTAAATACGCTCACCCCCGGTACCTCAACCGGATGCTGAAATCCCAAAAATATCCCCAACTTTGCTCTCTTATCCGGCGTTAATTTGCTAATGTCCTTATCTAGCATCCATAATCTACCATCTGTAATCTTATAATTGGGGTGTCCGGCAATCACTTGCGCCAAAGTACTCTTCCCGCTTCCGTTCGGCCCCATCAAAACGTGAATCTCGCCACGACCGACTTTAAGATCCACGCCTTTCAAAATTTCCTTACCATCAATTAAAACTTTTAAATTAGATACTTTTAGCATCAAACCTCCTCCATTTTCTCTTCCCCAATCCTAAAAATTTATATCCCAAAGTTTCGGCGGCATACCCGCAATAAACCTGAGCGTCGCCGAGAGACTTGCCAACACCAAGGAAAATCACTTTCGGATTCTTTTTTTCTCCGTCTTTAAGTTCGAAATAGATTAACTTATCATCCTGCTCAAAACAACTTTCTGCGGTTCTTGAAACACAAAATTTATTCCATCTCTTCTTTTGGTCATCATTCGAAAAAGATCCGAGCACATAATTCCTAAATTTAGGGAAATCTTTGCCAAATATCCTGGCAGTAGTTAGCCAGGATATTTCCTGGCCGGGGATAAGGCCTAATTCGTTTCCTTTTCGGCGAGTTTCAAATCTAACTTCAGGAATAGTGATATCTCTAAGATGTCTTGGACGAACTTTCGGCACTTCTTGTTTCCCCAATGAAGATAAATCCCCGTTAAACTGATTTCTCAACTCATCCATAACACTCATTGCAAATTTACTTAATCTTTCGTTCATTTTTACCTCCTTAATTTAGTTCCTGCTCCCATACTGAACCTGTCGAATGGGCAACAGATGCTTTTAAGTTTCTAACTTTTAACATTTACCTCTCCTAAATATCCAAGTTGACTCATCAGTAAGGCAGATTTTTGTACAATTTTTGCCTTAAAACGCCCTGATCCCTCAAAAGACCTTTCAAGGTCGTCGCAAATAATGCTTCTCAGGCGCGATGGCGAGTGTTCTCCAAAATATGACAGTCTTTTCAGGCGGTAATCTAGTTCTTCAACAGAAATTGTGGGATTATCCTGGACTCGGCATATGACCTCAAACCACAACGCTTCTGCACGAAACACACTTACATCAAAACCCTCGCAGATAGATTCAGTCATCAGAGTCCCCTTTCCTTACTACCAATTTGGCGTAAGCTAATTTCGTCGTGGGGCATGATTGGCTCCTGAGTTTGTTGCGTCACCAAAGCCAAGCTTTCGCGCCCTCTTCTTTGAGCAGTAACTTCTCCAATCCAACCCCGACTGACGTTAAATATTCTTCTTCTTGCCACTTGGTAGGACGTTAATCTGCTTGTCAGTTTATTCATCAAAATCACCTCCACTTTTCCCGCAAACTTTTTCTTTCGCCTTCATTGCGGCAATATTTTTCGTCTTCATAAACTCAAAATTTTTAGGGTGGGTTACTAAAATCCAATAATTCATATGTTTTGTCTATCGACTATCGTATATCGACTATCGCAAAGAACGTTTTAATGCGACTGTCTTAGCTGCTTGTTTACTTAAAAGTTCGTAAATTTGATCAAAGTTCCTCTGAGTTATGTAGCCCAAATCTAATGCGATATAAAAACCAGTAACTACTTCATCAACTGAGGTATGTGACATTTCGAAAAACCTAACTTTTTCTTTATCTGAATTCCTATTCGCTCCTTCTGCTAAATTCAAAAGTATTGAGACAGCTGCTCGCCTCAGCTGGTTCGTTAAACCAAACTGTTCTTCTTTAGGAAATTTAGACGTAATTTGATAAACAATCTTAACTAGCTCTCTCGCTTCCTGCCATACAACTAATTTTTCAAATCTGAAATAACCCATATTTTACAATTGTCGATTGACAATTCACGATACACGCCTATACCACCAAATCCGCAACCGTTTTTTTACCGATTGTTGCCTCAAGCTGCTTTTTCATCTCCGAAAACATATCCTTTCCCCCGCAAGTGCAATCATGATCGTCTTCAAAACACTCGCCAACAACCAGCTCACCATCCAAAGTTTTCAAAACATCGATAATTTTGATCTCAGTTGGTTTTTTGGCCAGCATGTAGCCACCGGAAGCTCCCTCTTTTGATGAAATAATCCCGGCCTTTTTTAATTCATTTGCAACCTGGGAAAGAAATTTTGCAGAAATTTTGTTTTTCTTAGCTACAGTAGAAACAGATATGTACGGATTGGACTTGTCCTCCATAGCGCGAGCGACGGAGGAAAGAAGAATCAAACCATAATCTGATTTGGTCGTCAGCCTAAACATAACTAATACTAAAGTACTGGAAGTTTAAAGGAAAACCGAAGCTAAGTCAACCCTCCTGCGCCTCCAGCCAACGCTCTGCCTCCAGAGCAGCGGCGCACCCAAAACCTGCGGCTGTCACGGCCTGTTTAAAGTGAAGGTCGTGTACATCTCCTGCCACAAAAACACCTTCAATAGATGTCGCCATCTTGAAAGAAAGTCCACTTTCCACTTTCCACTTTCCACTTTCCACTCTCTTTACATAGCCTTTCTCATCAAGATCCAGCTGTCCCTTGAAAATATCGGTAACCGGATGATGGCCAATCGCCACAAACACGCCGTCAATTGCCATTTCTTTTTCTTCGTTTGTCGCAAGGTTTTTAATCTTTGCTCCCTCAACCTTGTCCTTGCCTAAAACATCAACAACAACCGAATTGACTATCCACTTAATTTTTTCATTCGCCTTAGCCCTATCAAGCATAATCTTGCTTGCCCTAAACTCGTCTCTTCTGTGAATTATCGTCACTTCTGTCGCAAACTTTGTCAGAGTCAGCGCTTCCTCCATCGCGCTGTCCCCGCCACCTACAACAACTACTTTCTTATCCTTAAAAAAGAATGCGTCACATGGGGCACACGAAGAAATCCCTCTACCTATCAACTCCTGCTCATTAGCAAGACCCAGCCAGTTTGTTTCTGCACCGGTTGCGATTATTACAGATTTTGTTTTAAAAACCTCGCCGGAGCCCTGCGGAGACGGGCCTCCCACATATATTTCAAAAGGTCTTTTGCCAAAATCAACTCCCGTCACATCTTCATTAACAATTTCCGCCCCAAATCTTTCCGCCTGCTTCCTAAACTTGTCCATCAGCTCGGGCCCCAAAATTCCTTCGACAAAACCCGGATAGTTTTCTACATCCGTCGTCAGCATCAACTGCCCGCCCCACTTTGCCCCCGCAAAAACTAAAGGCGAAAGATTCGCCCGAGCGTTATAAATTGCGGCAGTCAGTGCAGCCGGACCAGAACCGATGATAATGACGTTGCGAATTGTCTCAGACATTTCTTCAACATTATACTAGAGAATTTCCAATTTTAAATTTTAAATTTACAATCAATTTCTAATATTTCAATTTTCAAACATTTTAAATATTGAAAGTTCAATGAAAATTGAAAACTGAAAA